>CAZDCS010000055.1:0-2088 GCA_964504015.1 uncultured Mariniplasma sp.
TTATAAAAGCGGTTCTGTTGGGAACTACTTTATTTATCAACTTTTGCTGTCCACTCTCCATCTTGTTATAAACATAAGTCATGTCATGTGCAGGTGAAAACCGCTTTTTTAACTGGCTTAAATTCGCGAAAACTCAAAAAAAGAGATATATTGACAGTCGGGACTTGTTATGTTAAACTGAAACTATCAAAATCAAAAGATATATTAAGAAAGTGGTGGATTAATGGATTTCTCTCAATTTAAGAAATCAAAAGTGCACTATGGTGGTAGTGAAGAAAAAATAGGGTTAATCAAAGATGGAATACATTACTTAATAAAGTTTCAAAAAGAAGACGGAGCGGGACTGAGAAACAATCATTATTGTGAATATATCGGGTCAGCTATCTTCGCCCTTTTTGGCGAGGATGTTCAAACGACTTCAATTGGAACTTACGAAAGAAGAGAAGTTGTCGCTTGTATTGATTTTAAGAAAGAGTCCGAACAGTTTGTACCTTTTAATGAAGTAGGAGAATCATCATTAGAAAGGGATAGAGATGTGTATCAGTATACATATGAAGATATAATTGAAATGCTTGAAGAAAACAGAAAATTAACTAATGTAGATGAAACAATTGAGAAATTTTGGGATTTGTATATTTTTGATGCTTTATTAGGTAATTTTGACAGACATGGATCAAACTGGGGATTCTTAAAAGAAAACGGGGAATATCGAATGGCTCCAATATTTGACAATGGATCTTGTTTGTTTCCACGGATCACGACTGATAAACAGTGCCTTGCTATTATTGATAGTGAAGAGGAACTAGATAAAAGAACATATAAATATCCAACGTCTCAAATTAAACTTGGCAGAAACAAAAGTTCTTATTTTGAAGTGATAGCTAGTTTGAAGTATAAAGAATGCAATGAAGCTTTGAAAAGAGTATATGTAAAGATCGATATTAAAAAGATCGAGAAATTTATCAGTTCATTGGATTTTATCTCAGAAATACAAAGGGAGTTTTATATTAAGATTATTGAACATCGCTACAAAAAAATATTGAAATATTCTTATGATAAGTTAGTGGGGAATAAAAATGAATGAGAAAAATACTCCGATTACCAATCTAGATTGTATATACTCTGTATTTGGCTATATTACTATACCGATTGCTAAGTCGGTCTATTTTAAAATTGCTAAATTAACATATGAGCTTTTTGAAGATGAATCCTATCAATATATATTCAAACCATACTATGATGCAATTAAAGCAATCGGAAATAAAGCTGATATTCCAGGTATTAATTTGGAACTACGACAAAATAAATATTACCGAGTAAACATGATTCCAGTTTTTATTTCTGATCGAACATTCCCGAAAAGTCGGGTCGAAGCAAGGAAACTGCTAAAAGAAAGAAACCTAAATTACTACAACCCCATGTTATGGTTGCTAGATTCTAATTATACATATACAGGAGATAGCTTGCTCCTTAAAAGTCAAGAGTTCTTTAATGAAAGACCAAAAATTAAAGAAAGCAAGAATATCTATCGTCATATCTTATCTATTTTACAAAATTTGGGAGCTAGATGTGAGTTTAATATTGGCGATATTGAGGTTGATGACTCAAATAGACTAGTATTGATACAAGCCTATTTGAATCAATATAGATTAATAGAGAAAACATATTATAAAAAAATGAGTAAAAACATTGGCAGAAGTAAGATTGAAGTTCCAATAGTACTCATGAAAGAAGTCACCTTTCTTTATGAAAGGAAAATCATTAGCTTAAGAGAAGCGATGAAGAGAACGGGTATTAAATCAGAAGCAACATTTTATAGGAGATTAAAAGAATACAGGCAAAGTTCAGGATAAACAAAGCTAGAGTGCATTATTAGTATCTTTGACACCCCCTTTTATTTCATCAATTGGCTCATAGAGTAAACCCTAAATAATCGCTTGTTAATTGGTTCTAGTGACCTTTGATGTTTGAGCAAGTCTTAGCAATTCTTTTTTCCTTGGACGCAAATTCTCTTTAGATACACAACACTATCTTTATATCTTTTGGCATGCATAGTTTCTGCGATTTCTTTATCTGTGACATGTTGTG
>CAZDCS010000055.1:2188-4253 GCA_964504015.1 uncultured Mariniplasma sp.
TCGACAACTTGTTCTGCAGTTTTCCCGTCAATGTGATAGTGCATGTTGGCTTTTTTATACGATAGACGATGATAGGAATTGTCACTAGCGATTTCTTTTAAATAATGAACTTTTCCTTCTTCGCTGATTTCGACATCAATTGGTTTTGTATAATCATCGAGAAAAATGAGACGGTTAAAAATGTTTATCGTTTCATCCTTAAGAACGATTGTGAAAATGCCCCCTTTTTTTCTGAATAGGTGCGCGTATGCTTGCCTAAGTCCGCTTGGTGGCATTGAGATAATGAAGTTGTCATGGTTTTCATTAAGTATTTTTTCTAAAACAACTCGGACCTTACGTCGGTAATCATGTTCTGAAAACATGTCTCTTTTAAGAAATGAAATATGAGAATCAAAATACTTTTCTACTTCAAGGTCAAAATCAAAAAACTTGTAGTTATTTTTTTTGGCAAGCATTTTACCAACAGTCGATTTCCCTACGCACGATATTCCGACAAAAACTATTTTCATAATTGCCCTCTTCCTTTATTTTTTCCTTCAATAAAAAAACCCCTTAAAACCTTCATACTTTATATTCTAACATGTTATATCTTTTCTGTCCTACTTATTGTAACCTATCCACTTTTTTTGAAGCCTTCTCACTTTTAGATTAACATATATAGCGTGCGCACCTATAGGGGCTAATTCAAGGGACAAAAACAAGCCAACTCAAGGGGTGGGATTGCGTTTAGCGGTTTGACATGCTCTAATATTGTTATTGGAAGGTGGGAATATGCGCAAATATTATAAAAGAATAACAGATGACACATTAAAAGATGAGTTAGAAGCGTTTGGAGCAGTATTGATTACTGGTCCTAAATGGTGTGGTAAAACTACGACTGCCGAACGAATAGCAAAAAGCATTATTTGCATGCAACATCCTGAAAATAAGCAGAACTATCTACAACTAGCTAAAGTAAAACCGTCTTTATTATTGAAGGTAATAGGCCTAGATTAATAGATGAATGGCAAATGGCTCCAGAATTATGGGATGCAATACGTTTTGATGTTGATCAAAAAAAGGCTGAAGGCTCTACATATTAACTGGTTCAACTGCAATTGATGAAACAAAGATATCACATACTGGAGCAGGAAGGATATCGAGATTACTAATGCGCACGATGTCATTATTTGAATCTCATGATTCAAATGGAACAGTAAGTTTATCTGAATTATTTGATAATAAACATGATATTGGTTCAAAATCAGAATTAAGTATAACTGATATTGCTAATCTAATTGTACGTGGTGGATGGCCAAATACGCTTAATAAGAAAAACAGTATTGCAAAAAGACAAATTTCTGGATATTGCAATACAATTATTAACTCTGATATCACTACTGTAGATGGAGTGAAAAGAAGTGAATCAAAAACAAAGGTAATTATGCGTTCATATGCTAGGCATACAGCTACTCAAGCAACATATACAACAATACTTAAAGATATTAAGGTAAACCATGAGTCAATGAGTATTGATACTCTAACAGATTATCTTGTAGCGTTAGAAAAGTTATTTGTGATTGAAGACTTACCAGCATGGAGTCCTCAATTAAGATCAAAAACAACTATACGAACTTCAAACACAAGACATTTTATAGATCCCGCAATTGCTGCAATGATGCTTAATGCAGGTCCCCAAGATTTATTGTTTGATTTGAAGACTATGGGCTTTCTTTTTGAGTCTCTTGTTGTTAGAGATCTAAGGATTTATTCACAAAAAATTAAAGGAAGTGTCTTTCATTACCGAGATAAGACAGGGTTAGAAGTAGATGCTATTATCAGTTTTGATAATGGTAAATGGGGCGCAGTAGAGGTTAAATTGGGGCAAGATTACATTGATGAAGGAGCTAAAAACTTATTAAAACTAGCAAAGATAATCGATAACAATAAGATGAATACTCAATCGTTCTTGCTTGTTGTCACAGCAACAGGATATGCATATAAGAGAAGAGATGGAGTTCTAGTCGTACCGATAGGGTGTTTAAAACAATAAATTTAACGGGATAATAAATACATAAGACAGGCC
>CAZDCS010000055.1:4353-8051 GCA_964504015.1 uncultured Mariniplasma sp.
AAAGATAAGGTTTCTAAAGAAATAGTTGGACTTTTAAACTCGAAAACAGGTGGTTCGATATATATTGGAATAAGAGATTCGGGTGAGGTTGTTGGCGTCCCTAATATTGACGGAATTCAATTGAAGATCAAGGATGTCTTTAGAGATGCGATTTTGTCTTCTGCTTTAGGGTGTATGAAATTCATGTTGATGTTAAGGATGCAAAGAGGTTATAAGAATAAACATATCATCTGGACCAGAAAAGCCTTACTTCTTAAAGAAATATGGTATGTCACCACGTGGAGCCCATATAAGATTAGGGTTACCTCCTGGGTATACAGAAGAAGAATTTTATAGCGGATTTTCAAGACCTAGAAACAAAGAACTTATGAGGGTCTTTAATGATCTTGATTTTGTTGAGCAATTGGGTTCGGGTATAGCAAGAGTCTTATCAAAATATCCCAAAGATGTCTTTGGATTTTATAGCAATTCATTAAAAGCAGTTATTAAATTAAACACGAGAACAGAAAACACTACTTTATCATACGGCTTGAATGATCAGAAGATGTAATTATTAAATTCTTATCGAATTATGAGTTTATCACTACTAAAGATACTGAAAGACTGTTCAATGTACAAGAATCGAGAGCTAGAAAAATCTTGCGTGAACTAGAGGAAAGTGCTGTTCTTGAGAGTGTAAAGAGAAGTCGTCCAAAACAATATATATTAAAAAAATGATTATATTAGGATAATTATATTAAAGTTAGACCGTTCAAGGACTGTTCGAATGGAGAATGCATAATGTTGAACTAATTGAACTACCTTGAAAGGAACTCATGAAAATTGATGTGAATGAATTCTTTACCATATAAACCGAACTAAACTTCAGAAAGTATTTATTAAGGTCTATGTTGACTTTTCAACCTTGATCTGTGGTTGAATTACATCTGTTCTAAAAAAGAATGTCGAAAGAAGTGTTAATTTTAGATTTATTACAAAGTTTTAAACTGAGATATTCTTTCACACAAAGTTATTGTAGTTTTTTCTTTTCTGGGTATAGCAAAATATTTTGCTTTTTTCTGCTGTACCCGTTTTTGTTGACATTTTGCCGGGTATCTGGTAGAACCCCGGTATAGTAGAATATTTTGTTTTTTCTACTGTACCGGAAGGAGAATTATAAAAAAAGCAGATGGTTAAAGGATATCCACCTTATTCCTTTGCCATCAGCTCTTTTTAGCTTATATTCCTTGTCGCTATTCTTATGAATGTCTCGTCTACTAGAACTGTTCCGTTGAGTATTATCTCAGCCTGATAATCTCTTAGTGATTCAAAAACTAAGCATCGATAGTATAACGCTGTTTTAGCATTGATATTTAAGTTTCTAGCTATAACTTCAAGAGTCACATCGTCTATCATATATCTTGTGAATTTCTTAAGAGATAATCACTGTTTTGAAGTTGGCTAGTTGTTGATTCATCAAGGATAAATGTTTTCATACATGATTTACATTTGTATCTTTGTTTATTGTTGATGTCCTTTCCATTTTTATTTAGTGAATTTATTGTCCCGCATTTAGGACATACTTTATATTTTGGCATAATACAAACCCGCACTATAAAAGCGAGCATTTCACCCCAAGGAATGTCGCCAAACAATTCAAGGGTAAAATACTCGCTTTTATAGTTCCTTTATATGAATTGTTTGGCAATTACATTATACTGTTTTTAATGGCCATTTTTATTTTTATTTAAAAAACAGGGCTTATAGCCTCTGTGATGCGCTTTTTATGGTGTTGTATCAACTGATTGCACCAAACGTCAGTTTTATTTTGCATATTTTCACAAAGTGTGGTATTATGCATACTATGGACGTTGCTTTGAACTTCAAATCTTTGTAAAATCCATGAAATTATTTAAGAAAATTCATCCATATGAGGAAGACAAATAATGATAGTCAAACCATATAATGATAGAAAGGGGCGTAGTGTTTACTGATAAGACGATTTTTGAATGAGGAGGATTTTCATGAATACAAAAAGTAATTTTGTATTAACAAGGTGGAGTATCCCATTTGCTGGTTTCTTACTGGCTTTAATGGGAGGTATGGCTTATACCTGGAGCGTTTTTTTAACTCCTTTGCAAAACACCTTTGGGTGGACTAGTGCCCAAGCTGCTTTGCCATTAACGGTATATGTTTTATTTTTTACTGCAACAGCAATAGTAGGTGGTAAATATCAAGATAAATTTGGTCCAAGAATTGTTTCTTTTGTTGGAGCACTATTGTTATTTTCAGGATATTTATTAGCATCATTCATTTTTAGAGTCCCACATTTTATGTGGTTAGTATTTACATTTGGTATGATTGGTGGTATTGGTTGTGGGTTATCTTACTCATGTGTGGTCCCATCTGCAAGAAAATGGTTTCCCGATAAACCAGCTTTAGCAATTTCAATTGGAGTAATGGGGTTTGGTTTATCAGCAGTTTTGTTTGCACCTTTAATCGCGGGCGTTTTCTTACCACGATTTGGCATTTCTAACACATTTGTCTTCTTAGGTGTACTTGCTGTCGTTATTTCCTTGTTTGCTTCGTGGTTAATTAGAGTTCCAAGCTCGGATTTCAAACCCGAGGGTTTTGAAAATAGTTCATCTAAGATCAAAAACAAAGATGTTAGAGCCGAGGTTGCACCAGGCAAGATGGTAAAAACACCATTGTTTTATGTTATATGGGGTTTGTTTTTCTTATCTATGGCAGGAGGATTTTCATATTTGACACTTGTTGCAAAGTATGGTCAGGAAACTCTTAATCTTACAGCTTTGCAGGCAGCTTTTGCTGTATCGATGTTTGCTATATTTAATGGGATAGGAAGACCTGCTGCCGGGTACCTTGCTGATAAGGTAGGCGCTCTAACAGTGATGATTCCAACTTATCTAGCGCAAGGTGTCGTCTTTATTCTTTTCACATCAATAGCAACAGATATGACATTTCTCTATTTAACAGCCGCTTTATTTGGCTGGGGATTCGCTGTTAGTCTAGCCTTATTTCCAACTTTAACTTCGGTTAACTTTGGTGTAAAAAACCTTGGCGTAAACTACGGCATTGTTTTATCTGCTTTTGGTGTTGCCGGCCTGTTTCCAGTTTTAAGTTCAATTATTTATGATCGAACAGAGAATTTCACGATTGTTTTTGTTATTGCTGGAGTAATGTCTGTTGCAGGTGTTGTTCTGGCGCTAGTTTTGAAAAAGAAGTATTCGCTAGACTAAATAAAAGCAAGATATGTTACGTAAGTTCATTTATGTATTAATTAATAATAGAGTTGTAGAATCCAGCACTTGGATTCCACAACTCTTTTTTTGCGGTTTGTTTTCTGCCTCTCCCTCAAAAGTCTCCTTAGTAAACGTCACCATAAGGCATTTGACATTATAGTAAACAGACTTTAGAAATGTCTTGGATAGGTACAATAAGCAGGACTATCTAGATGAGTTTGTCTTTAGGTTTAATCACCGAAAATAAAGCAAACTTTTGTTTGATATCTTGCTTGAACTTTGTGTATTTAGGTAGCTAATTAGTTCAAATTTGTAAAAGTGATAATTGAGCTTTCTTTATACGCACTATGAAGTATATTAGTGGTATGGGGATACCTCTTATAATAGAACAAAGAACAAAGAATTAGTTGCTCAATTGAATAGAGCGATGAAAGATGCATGGTGGATTTGCCGAAA
>CAZDCS010000056.1:0-8020 GCA_964504015.1 uncultured Mariniplasma sp.
AAAAGCGCTACATATGATTGAAAACGGTTTTAATACTAAAGAATTTTTTGAAAATATTGATTACTGCGTATCATTTAAAGTTAGTTTGGATAACTTTAGAGTAAGTACTCCTTATGAAGGAGGAACTCTTTTTCTAGACCGCTGTGAATATTGCGGTATTACCGATTATGAAATAGAGTACGAGGTATCTGATTATGATCAGGGGTTAAATATATTCAAGAATTTTTTAAATATCCACTCCCTTAGACAATTATCAACCAAAAGAAAAAGCGAAAGAGCCATTTCATGTAAAAAATAGCAATACAATGCTATTTTTTTTTGTTTCGCCGTGATTTCCATTGACATATCCCACTATAAAGATTATAATGTTATATATAAAACATTGCCGGAGGACATAATGAAAGAACGTAATTTATTATACTTTATAACAGCTGTTGTTGTTACTTTGCTCTTTTTATCTGCGATTATCATAAGAACGCTAGTTTGGTTTTCCACCTATGGTGACTTTGTATCACCAGGCATCTACCAATTACTGATACCTCTTGTATTGTTATGGGTCGGTTGGTATTTTGAAGAATTTGGCTTCTTACTTGGTGCATCAATAATTTTAAGCGTTTTGATTGGATTACAGTTTAATAGTCTTGGCATTTTATCTGGAGATATCTTTGTAGTCTCACGATATCAACCTATTATTAGAACATCATTTGTCTTTTCCTTGTTGCTAATGATTCCCGCAAACGCCCTAGGATATTATACTTACTTTAAAAACTCACAAAACAGTAAAACAAATTAAAAAGGGCAAATGCCCTTTTTTTAATTTATATGCTTATTTTCATTAATTTCATCAAAGTACCGCCTAAGAGCTGTTTGGTAATCACAGCTTTTTTCATAGGGGCAATTAGTGCACATGATTAGTTCCCTTAGTCTTTTAGGGATAAAAACTCTAATCTCTTCGTCGTTATAGCCGACTTGAAGTTTACTCCCTTCAATCATAATAGGTCTTTTCAAAACACTAGGGTTCTCAATAATGAAGCTTTTCAATTCGCTAATCTTCATATCCTCAACATTGAGGTTTTTTTCTCTAAAGATTTTAGACCTTGTGGAAATAATGTCTTCAAATCCATTTTCAGCATTTTCTAACATATAATCAATATCTTCTTCAGTTATCGGTTGATTGAATAAATTTTTTTCTTTATATGTGATTTTATATTCATCTAACCACTTTTTTGCTTTTCGACATGACGAACAGCTTGGAGTAGTGAAAATTGTAATCATTGTCTTCCTCCTTGGACCCATCCATTTGTTAAATACCATATACTTCTCCTTAATTATATAATTATTAACCTCTTTATTCAACACCGTTTCATCATTTCCACTATTTCACATCATTATATTCTTTTTAGTGGTGTTTTTTTGTTAATTGCGTTATAATTAACCTAATACAAACGAAAGGAAACAAAAAAAATGTCAAACTGGAATTTGGATATTTTCTATCCTAATATTGATTCATGGAAAAAAGACTTAGCTAAACTACCTCCACATATTGAAACACTTGCCTCATACAAAGGAAAACTAAATACTCTTGCTGGGTTAAAGGGGTTTTATCAAGCCGAACAAGAGGCTATAAAACTATTCTATCGTCTTTATGCGTATATACATTTGAGTAGCGATTTGAATCTTAAAGATATGGAGAAATCAAGTCTTAACCAAAAAATAATGCTTGTCATCTCTGATCTTAACCAAAGAACTTCATTTGTTTCTCCTGAACTTATTAGTATTGGAAAAGAAATCATTATGGGTTTTGTTGAACAAGATGAGTTTTTAGCAGATTATAAGTTTCAGTTAGAAAAACTTTTTTTCCAACAAAAACATGTTTTAGACCAAGGGCAAGAAAAACTATTAGCTAACTTTGGACCCACAAAAAGTATCGCCTCTTCTCTACATCAAGCTTTATCTATTGTCGATGCTGTTGATACAACCGTTACGTTAAGCACAGGAACAAAACAAACCGTAACACTTGCTAACTTTAGGTCTCTTTTGCAAAACGCACCTAATGCTATGGACCGAAAACTAATTTTTGAAGCAACATTTAAACGTTATGTTGATAATAAAAATGCTTTTGCAAGCACATACAACCTTGTGTTGCAGCAATTAGCAGCTAATTATAAATCAAGAAATTACAAGTCATCTCTAGACTCAGCCCTGTTTAAAAACAATATACCAACATCTGTCTATCACAATTTAATCGATACAGCTTATGAGAACACTGCATCAATTAAAAAATATATCGCTTTAAGAAAAAAACACTTAGGCATTAAACAATATTTTTCCTATGATCGCTTTGTAAAATTGATTAAAGATAAAACAAAGTATCCTTATAACGAAGCACGCGAACTCTTTCTTGAATCAATTTCACAAATGGACGCAGAATTCATTAAATACCAAAGAAAAGCTGTTGAAGATGGTTTCATCGATGCTTACCCGAAAGACGGAAAAAGAACCGGAGCCTATTCATCAGGGTTTTATGGATATCATCCTTTTATTCTATTAAACCACGATGAAACTCTTGATTCTGTCTTCACACTAGCTCATGAAGCAGGACATAGTGCTCATACAATGCTCTCTAATGATAATCAACCTCTACCCACTTCTAACTATACCATTTTCGTAGCAGAGATAGCTTCAACATTTAATGAGCATATCTTACTTGACCATCTACTAGAAAAAGCAAAAACTAAATCACAAAAAATAGATTTGTTGGAATCAGCTATTGAAGGCATTATGGGTACATTTTTCAGACAATCATTATTTGCTACTTTTGAGCTAAGAGCTAATGAGTTAGTTGAAAAAGGCATCCCTGTAACCCAAAAAGCATTATCACAAATTATGATTGATCTAGATATGCATTATTACGGAATTGATACTACTAAAGAAAAAGGCGCTGAATGTTCATGGGCATATATCCCTCATTTTTATCACACACCTTTTTATGTTTATCAATATGCAACTTCTTATAGTGCTTCATTAAAGATCTATGATAATGTTAAAAACGATAACCCTAACGCAATGAATAATTATCTTGAATTATTAAAATCTGGTGGTAGCGATTACCCTGTCAATCAAGCAGCTAAAGCTGGAGCAGATTTAACAAATAAAGATACTTTTGTTGCCGTAATTAAACGTTATGACAACTTAGTTGACCAACTTGAAAAAGTTCTTGAACAAAAATAGAATTTATTGTATAATTGAATTGCGATGATTAGGAATAGTAACTTATTTGTTTGCTAATAGAGAGCTGGAAAGGTGGAACCCAGCAGCAACTTTTTAAACGAATGGACCTAGGAGCAAATAGTATATCGGCTATAACGATTTAAGTGCTAGAAGTAGGTCTTCTAGAACTAAGGTGGTACCGCGTATAATATACGTCCTTAGATTTTCTAAGGGCGTTTTTTTATTAAAAGGAGAACTAGAGATGACAAAAAAACAATCATTACCACAAGAGGAATTAACCTCTGCGAAATGCTTAGTTAGTGGCATTAAACCCACAGGACAACTGACAATCGGCAACTATATTGGAGCTATCCGTCAGTTTGTTAAACTTCAAGATGAGCTAAAAGATACCGAATTTTTTATCTTTATTGCTGATCTTCATGCAATCACAACACCACAAAACAGACAGGAATTAAGAAAGAGTATTAGGAGTGTCGCTGCACTCTATCTAGCTTGTGGACTAGATCCAAAACGAGTGAACCTCTTTATTCAATCAGAAGTAGATGAGCACGCTATTTTAGGTTATGTTATGGAATCTACGGCCTATATTGGTGAAATGGAACGAATGACACAATATAAAGATAAGAAAAAAAAACAAACAGAGGGCATTAGAACCTCGCTTTTAACCTACCCCGCTTTAATGGCTGCTGATATCTTGCTCTATGATGCTGATATAGTCCCAGTTGGAGATGATCAAAAACAGCACCTTGAGTTAACAAGGACACTAGCTACTCGGTTTAACCAACAATACGGGCAAACATTTGTTGTCCCAAAGGGATTAATACCAAAAACCGGGGCACGTATAATGTCTCTTTCAGACCCTAAAACGAAAATGGATAAATCCCATGATAATGCGAAATCCTATATTATGCTACTTGAAGATTTGGCAACCGCTAGAAACAAAATAAAAAGTGCAGTAACTGATTCAGATGGTATTATCAAATACAGTTTAAAGAAAAAACCAGGCATCTCTAATCTCTTGACTATTTACTCATCATTAACCTCTTATTCAGTAAATGAGCTTGAAGATATGTATAAAGATGCAAATTATGCAACCTTCAAAGCGGACCTAGCCGAAATTGTAACCGATACTCTAAGACCGATACAACAAAAATATTATAAGTATATTAATAGTGTTGAACTTGATGAGATTCTTAATCAGGGTGCTAATCGAGCACGAATAATTGCTTCAAGAAAAATAAAGAAAGTCTTTAAGAAAATAGGATTAGGACGAATCAGATAAATAAAAGAGGCTAATATAGCCTCTTTTATTTATCTATTATTTCATTGATTGAGCTTTAATTTCTTTAACCGGATATTCAACTTCCCCGTCAATTTGGAGATAAGTCGATTCTCTAAATTTAATTATGACATCTCTGCCTTTTTCAATTCTGACAAATGATTTTAAATGACGATGCCACCCTAGATAGATAAGCGGGAAAATCATAATCAAGAGAAGCTTGGGTATATTTCTAACAATTACAATGTCTAGCTCCTTTTTACTCCGGTCCGCATGTGGAGCAATTTTCATCCCCCCACCAAAATAACTACTATTCATAACACTTGCAAACCAAATTTTTTTCTCATAAGTAGTTACTCCATCAATCATAATTTCTGCGGATATCGGTTTAAACTTAATAAGAGCTTCAATTGTGTGCCTAAAATAGTTTATCTTATTTTTCTTAAATCTAGATGTATTAACCAAATGACCTACATAACCATCTAGTCCTGCACCAGCACCATTTAAAAAGTATTTGTTTCTGCCTTGATAATGAACTTGGGGGAGTTTTTTTAGGTGCTTGTTTATTGGAATAAGTTTATGTCTTGTTTTTAAGCTTCTAGCAAAATCATTTCCTGTACCAGCTTGATACATGAAAAATTCTTGTTTAAAACTAAAATTATAGATTCTGTTAGCTAGGTAATTGATTGTCCCGTCACCACCAACAATAATAATCCGGTCCTCTTCATTACATCCTTTAGCAAAATCTAGGACATCACCAATTTCAATAATATTATAGACTTTAACTGTACTCCCTTTTTTTTCTAACAATCTAACAACTTTTTTGATGAATTTCTTGTTCTTCCCATTTCTTGAAAGAGGGTTGTATAATAATCTATCCATAATATCTCCTAGTTAAAAACAACAAGTGCATATTTTTTTTTGCCTCGTCGAATAATTACATATCTCTCATACAAAGCATTGCTTGCATCCACAAGATAGTCACCTTCATTAACTTTTTGTTGATTAATTGAAATAGCTCCATTTTTCACAAAAGAGCGAGCTTCTCGTTTTGAAGAAGCTAGTTTGGTTTCGACTAACACATCGAGTATTAACATATGTTTTTTCAAAATTAGCGTTGGCATTGTTTTTTCAAGCATCATAAATCCTGCTTTACTCAATTTTGCAAAATTACCTGAAAATAGCGCCTTAGAAACTTCAACAGCTTCATCAAGCTCTTTTTTACCATGCATTAATTTAACAACACTTTTGGCAAGCTCAATTTGAGCTTGTCTAAGTTCGGGATTTTCCTTAACTTTTTTTTCAAGTTCTTTGATATTATCAATTGGCATTAGTGTTAAACTCTTTAGATAGTTTATTACATCAAGATCTGAAGCATTCAAAAAATATTGATAAACTTCATATGGACTAGTCAAATCTTTATCTATCCATAGCGCTCCTGATTCGCTTTTTCCAAATTTTGTTCCATCTGCTTTTAGTAATAAAGGTGAGCTCATCCCAACTGCTTTATTTTTATCCCCTTTGACTTTGCGAATCAATTCAAGACCTGTCGTAATATTACCCCATTGATCAGATCCTCCAAATTGAAGTTTACAGTCATATGTTTCATAAAGGTGTAAAAAATCAATAGCCTGGATTAGCATATAAGAAAACTCCGTATAAGAGATACCAATATCCAACCTTTTTTGAACAGTCTCTTTAGCTTTCATATAGTTGACCGAAAAGTGTTTTCCATAATCCCGAAGATAAGAAATCATGTCAATTTTACCAATCCAATCATAATTATTAACAAAAATAGCGTTTTTTGGATCAAGAAATCGGTTTAATTGGTTTTCGATTTTTTCAGCATTGCTCAATGATTCCTCTAACGATAATAATTTTCTTTCACTAGTTTGTCTAGGATCTCCAATTAAGCCTGTTGCACCACCAATTAAAACAATTGGCGTATGCCCATGCTTTTGCAAAAGCATCATCCTGACAACTTGAACCAAGTGACCTATGGTAAGTGATTCTCCTGTTGGATCAAACCCACAATAAAATTTTGTTTTTTCTTGGTCAAGCAAGTGGCGCGCTCTTTCTTCATTGCTCACATCTTTAATCAATCCACGCCATAAAAGCTCTTCATATAAAGTCATTTTTGTTTCCTTTCAAATTCATCGCATCTAAAAAATAAGGACAAACCTCTTATCTCAGCTATTTGCCCTTATAATAATCACCTATCATTTAACAAAAAACACTATCTTGAACTTCTTAATTGCTTGAATTTCTCTTTACAATATAGTGAGGCAAGATAATTCTAATATTATCAACCTCTTTTTTATGCATCAATTTCGTTAACAACCGCATTGAAACAGCGCCAATGTCATAGACTGGAATGTCAATTGATGTCAATGTTGGTCTAGCTAAAACAGCATATTTTGTATTTTGGAAACCTGAAACTGATAAGTTTTCAGGCACTAAACAACCATTATCTCTAGCTACATTCATAAATGATACAGCTATAGAATCTCTAACCCCAATTGCAGCATCGATTTTTTTGTCATCAAAAAACGTCTTAAAATGTTGCCTGTTAACTGTTGTATCTCCACTAGTTCTAAAAATATTAGGTACAAGACCTGCTTCTTTAATCGCTTTTAGATATCCTGCTTCTTTTTTATCATTCACTGAATAACGGCGTGCTGTACTCAACAAATAAACATTCTTGCGATTATCAGCAATCATCAACTTAGTAATTTCATATCCTGCTTTTTCATAATCAATTGACACTGTTGGCACTTCTTCATCATCAGATGCAACATTAGCAAAAACAAAAGGAATATCATTATTTTGAAAGATTTTTTTAACATCTTCTACCATGTTTTCTGATAATTCATCATGCAAATAGAGAACACCATCAACTTGTTCAGCAACAATACCGCGCAGCGAATCAATAAGATCCATATCTTCACGAATGGTGAACAACTTAATTGAGTAGTTATAGTTTTGAGCAATATCACTAATCCCACCTAACATCTCGGCAACAGAAGCTCTTGTAACATCAGAAATAACAATACCAACAGTAGTAGTCCTCCGACTAGCCAGGCCTCGGGCAATCACATTAGGACGATATCCTAACTTCTTAATTACTTTTAAAACTCTCGCCCTTGTTTCTTCTTTTACCTTCTCTGGGTTATTAAGTACTCTTGACACGGTTGCCAGTGAGACACCAGCTGCACCTGCTACATCATAAATCGTTGCATTACTCATAAATTCACCTCTAAATCTTTTCCATTATGGCTAATTATACCATTTTAAATGTCATCTTTCAAGCTGCTCACTGAAAAGACTTTCATTCATTTTCAGTGAACTGTTAGCTGCACCTAAATCTTTTTTTAGTCTATTAAAGAAAAATCCATAAGATGACATGATTTTCTCACGCGCTCCTGATAGGTTTATTCTCTAGTTCATTCAATAAATAAGGTCTGTTGATTTTCTTTTTCTTCCTTTTGTTAAGCCGTAAAAGGGGTATTT
>CAZDCS010000057.1:0-7937 GCA_964504015.1 uncultured Mariniplasma sp.
GAATGTACATAATAACATCCATAAATAATTCTCCTTTTTTTCTTTATTTTGAAAAGGTCTTCAAAGAAATGTAGTCGGCTAACTTTTCTTTCAATTCCTTTTTATCCATAATATTTTTTAAGGGAATAACATCACCAAAACGAAGACAATTATCATACAAATCAGCTCCGCAAACAATAACATCAGCAAACCCTGGCCATGCGCTGCCTAAATCATAATGTGAAACCTTAACATCTGTTCTTCCAAGTTCCTTTAAAACAGCGGTTACATTCATTGAAAGGATTAAACTGGTACCTAAACCAGAACCGCAAATACATGCTATTTTCTTCATATTAGTACTCCTTTTGTGAATAGTGATTAATTAATGTTAATACTTCTTCTGTGCTTTTTACCTCTAGAAGTTTATCTCCGGCTTCCACTAGTAAGGTTGAAAGTTGTTGGAGGGCTAGCAAATGTTTTTCGCCATCAGGTGCAGCTAAAGTAACTATTACTCTAGCTTTACGATCTTTTGTCTCAGAAAAATTGACTGGCTTTTGAAGCACTAATAAAGACATTGCCAATCTATTAACCCCAGCTTCTGGTCTTGCATGGGAAATAACAAAATTTGGAGCAACCACAATATATGGACCGAGCTCTTTTACGTTTTGGATTACTTTTTCAACATACTTTTTTTCGATGTCCCCCGCTTTTAGAAGTGGCAATGCACTCAGTTCAATTGATTCCTCCCAATTAGATACGGAATCTCTAAATATTATTCTACTTTCATCTATAAGATCTTTTAGCATGACTCGTAACCCCTTTTCATAAATACTTAACTCTTTTATCTCTTGTCTTATTCTTTGTTGGATTTTACTCTTGACCAGCTTCGTTTTGTTTTCTACAATATATTCTTCAATATCACCATAAATCAATTTAGCCAAATACTTTTGGTTGTGATTCACTTTTTTCTCACCAAATAGAGAAAGGATTTTTATTTTATCATCTTTGGTTAAGATTGGGTTAATTTGTAAGAACTTTGGATTGGCCGATTCACATTTAATCGGCACTGTTGAAATAATGAAATCAACCTTATTTTTAAACCCCTCTACTTCTTCTACCCTTACCACATTAATAATTTCGATATTAGAGACTAGCGAGTCTAGCTCTTTTTTCAACAATTTACTAGTTGCTACTCCATTAAGACAGACAAGAATAACTTTCCACCTTTTCAATTCTCTTTTTTCTCTTTTAAGATGAGCGCCAAAGTGAGTTGCGATATAAGCAACATCATCAT
Source organism: uncultured Mariniplasma sp. (assembly GCA_964504015.1). Taxonomy (GTDB): domain Bacteria; phylum Bacillota_I; class Bacilli_A; order Acholeplasmatales; family Acholeplasmataceae; genus Peloplasma. Next base: position 1,274 of record CAZDCS010000057.1, read on the forward strand.
CACTTATTGGATAGCCAATCCGTTCTTCTAACTTACTACAGATCGTTTTTGTCACATGTGTTACCTGTGGATAATTTTTAAAAATAGAATCCTTGATCTCGTTTTCGAAAATGATCCCATATTTAAATCTAAACAATGCCTGCTTCATATGTAAGTATAAGTCTTTAAATAGTTGCCCTTGATTATCAAAATAGATTAGCGTACTCTTAGAGAATTCAGAGATTAAATAGTTAACCGTTTCAGCAGCGTAATCATCTTCGAAGTTTTCTAATTCTAGAGGTGTTTGAACTCTAATCCCTAATAAGTGCAATGTTAGATAGAGTAATTCGTCAGCTGTAATATACGTTTTAAAAGCTTCTTTAACTGCTCTGTATTCTTTTGATTTAATGAGCATGCTTTCATCTAGAGGTGCGAATTTAACCACTTCTAACTGCTTTTTTTTGATTATAGCAACAAGTATCGCTAAATAACGGATGGTGCTATGGACATATCTAATTCTAACTATATTTTCCAGCATGATAAATTTATCGTAGGCAGTTTTAAAATCTTTTTCTGAAAAAAGATTATAAGAGTTTATTTTAAGGAGGTATTCATATTTTGAAATCAAATTAAGAATGACACTTCGCTTCCGCAAAGGGCTTCCTTCGATAATGTATCCCTGGTTAGAATCAAACTCTAAAGCAAGATTATAGATACTTATTTTTTTTCTTGCTTCCTTGATGTCGGAAACAATTGTGTTTCTGCTTAGAGAAAATTTCTCCGCAAAATAAGAAATATTTATTATCTCGTCAAAACATAAGATCATTAAAATTTGGATTGCATTTCTTTCTTGTTGCGTGTATAGATACTCAAACTCTAGTGATTCGGAAAAATCTATTTTTAACTGCTCTTTCGCAAAAGCGTCTATTTTAACTCCTTCTCTTCTTTTACTGTTTAGTTGAGGGAGGTTCCTTGATTCTAAATACTCATTTATTCGAGCGATAGAATAATAAACACTTCGTTGTGAAATGCCTAACAGCAGTGAAATGTCTAGGATAGTTAGAGCTTGATTTGCTGTTATCAATTTATTTAATATGTAATTATCTTTATAATCTAGCACTTAGCATACCTCACTTTGAATTATATGTTATAAAACAAGCAAACGCAAGACCAATTTTTTGCAATGAAAACGCTATCTTTTTTGCAAAACTGCTATTGTGAAATGACAATCCTTAAGAAATCTAGCGGCTTTGTATTTTATTTGCTTTTAGGTGATTTTTAAAGGCACTAGGAGTTGAGACCAAAAATCCGTCTTTATCAACGACAAACCCCGATTTTCTAGCCAATATTAGATAAAAACTTTTTTTTGTCTCGAAAACTAGCAAGATGTCTTCGTTACTAATAACTAATTTATCTGTTTTTTCTTCGATTTTCTCAATCTCTGTTTTCTTAGCAAGAAAGGAGAATTTTAGCTTAGGTTCTTTATTGACTGCTTTAAGATGTCTCACCAAAGGGAAAGCTATGACAAAAAACTGATAGATAAAATACCCTGCAGCAAGCACACAAAAAAGCAAAACAATAGTCATTTGTTCTAAAGAAGCGCTATAGACAACGATTGATATCAGAACAATCTCGACCATCAAAAATTGAATCAAGCTCAGTTTATAATACAATAGAGGATGAAAAGATACTATCTTCTTCTTTGTTTGTTTTGTCACATTTTTCATTTTTGCACCTCATTTAATCACGGGATGTAGATGTTTTTTGCTTCACTTAGCTAACAGATTTTTTTCTGTGTCAACCACTTATTTCGACGCTCATCTTATGCATATCGACAATTACTTTTTCATTTTTATTTGTCGGAATGTTCTTCCCGATATAATCTGCTCTAATTGGCAACTCCCTATGCCCCCGATCAATTACGATTGCTAATTGAATTTTATTAGGTCTTCCCGAATCAATTAAAGCATCCATAGCCGCTCTAACGCTTCGCCCAGTATATAACACATCATCAACCAAAATAACATTTTTTTTATGAATATCCACAATCTGTTTCTTGGGTTTACTCTCTTTTTTTAAGTCGTCTCGATATGCATGAATATCAAGAGAAAAAAGAGGAACTTCAACACCAGAAAGTTGTTTTAGATTCTCTTTAATTAATTTTGCTACCGGAATCCCTTTTTTCATAATACCAACAAGGACAATGCTGTTCAAATTTTGGTTTTTCTCAATTATTTCATAGGTCATTCGCTTTATCGTTCTTGAAAGCTTTTCTGCGTTCATTATTTCTTTCATATTATCACCACTTCAATAATATCACTTTTTTTTGAAATTTCAGTTGTTTTTTTTGTTAAACATGATATACTCTAAACAATGTAGGTCCTTTAAGTTATGCCCGTGAGCATAATAAGGCGTCTTGTTTGCCATACCTAAAACGTATAAGGATACCATTGGTGTCTTTTTTGTTTAGAGGCCTGCAAAAAAAACTGAGGAGAATGTCAATGAATGAAAATGGTTTGATTGTAGGCATCAACGAAAAACCCAAATCGATTGGTAGTTGGATCGTGTTAAGCCTTCAACACGTCTTTGCGATGTTTGGAGCAACAATTTTAGTCCCCTTGCTAACAGGTCTAGATATTGGAGTGGCTCTAGTTGCTAGTGGTGTAGGTACACTTATCTATATCGCGTGCACTAGAGCAAAAGTCCCTGTTTACTTAGGTAGTAGTTTCGCCTATATAACAACAATATCTGCTGCAATTGCAGCATCCGGAAGTGCATCTAGTGCTTATATGGGATTAATGCTTGTTGGTATAATCTATGCTATCGTAGCTACGATAATAAGGTTTGCTGGAAGTTCTTGGTTGAAGAAGTTACTACCCCCTGTCGTTATCGGTCCAATGATTATTATTATCGGTCTATCATTAGCTCCGGTAGCAATCAAAACAGCAGGGCTAGGCGGCATAGGAACCTGGAGAGAGCCCGTAGTTGCACTTATAACCTTTTTGACTGTTGTTATTCTTTCAATTAGAGCCAAAGGCTTTATGAAAATTATCCCCTTTATTATTGCTATATTTATGGGGTATATAGCTTCAATCATTGTTGGTTTAGTTGACATTGAAACTGTCTTAACTGGGTATCGGTTTATCCAAGCTCCTAATTTTAGTTTTATTGGAACTTATGAACTAGACTTTAGCGCTTTATTGATTTTTGCTCCGCTAGCTTTTGTAACTATAGCTGAGCATATTGGTGATCATGTTGTTTTGGGCGAAATTACCAATAAAGACTTTCTAAAGGATCCTGGCCTCCAAAATACACTTATGGGTGATGGTCTTGCGACATTCGTCTCTGCTGCTTTAGGTGGGCCGGCAAATACAACTTATGGCGAAAACACAGGCGTTATCGCCATTACTAAAGTTGGCTCTGTTTATGTTACAGGACTAGCTGCTATCTTTGCTATTCTCCTTGGTTTTTTCGGCTGGATCCAAGCATTTATCAGCAGTATCCCTTGGGCTGTCATCGGAGGAATGACCATTATCTTATATGGTTTAATTGCAGCTAACGGTGTCAGAGTTTTAATTAAGAGTAAGACCAATTTAGGAGATATGAAGAACTTGATAATTGTTTCAACAATGTTGGTTATTGGGCTTGGAGGGGCTATTTTAAACATCACTCCTCAATCAGCTTTATCAGGGATGAGTTTGGCAGCAATTACCGGTGTTTTATTAAACCAAGGCCTTAATTTATTGGAAAAAACTAAATAAAAAAAACTTGCATAAGTAAAAAAGGAGTAGGTGATGGGGCCTACTCCTTTTTTCTATTCTAATAAGTTTAATTTAGTTCAATACAATGTTAGAATAACACCGTGTAGTGAACAATTAAATTGATCACAAATAGTACGGCTAAGATATACATAATAGGACTAACTTCTTTTCTTCGTTTAGAAATCCCCATCATTAATGCATAAGTAATAAACCCAAAACCGATACCTTCGGCAATCGAGAAACTTAGCATCATAATAATTATTGTCATAAAGGCACTCGCTGCAATAATTGGGTCATTCCAATCGATATCTTTAACTGGTCTAATCATTAGAACACCCACAAATACTAACGCCATTGCTGTAACAGGTGAATAAAAAGATGCTCCGACAGGGATTGCTCCAACCATTGAAAATAGCGGGAAGAATAAAAGAGCCACTAAAAACAGTATTCCAGTAAAGACAGATGCAAGTCCGGTTCTAGCTCCTGATTTAATTCCTGTGGTCGATTCAATATAAGAAGTAACTGTTGACGTTCCGATAACCGCACCAACAACAGTTCCAATTGAATCCGCTAATAAAGCTTTGTTTCCACTAATAAGTTGCCCCTCATCATCTAGGAGTCCTGCTTCATTACCAACCGCAACTAGTGTGCCAGCAGTATCAAAGAAATCAATAAATAAGAAAGTAAAGATAACAGCTATTGCTAAAGGATTGCTAAGTAGATCAGGGATTGCAATAATTGCTTGTCCAAATATTCCACCTAAATCAGACATACTCCCCAGGTTATCACCGCTAAAAGATGGCATAGCTGCTGTTAAACTCGGGAATATCCAACCGATAATAACACCAATAAATCCAGTTGCTAAAATAGCAATAATAATTGCAAATTTAGAAATCTTGTTATTTAGAGCGAATAAACCGAAAATTAACGCTATTCCAAATAAGGCTAACAAAACTGTTGGATTAGAAAAATCACCAAATCCGACTATGGTCGCTGGATTAGAAACAACTATTCCAGAAATTTTAAATCCAATAAAGGCAATGAAAAAGCCTATCCCTACGCCAATAGCAAGTTTTAGACTCTTTGGAATCGCATTGATAACAAGTTCTCTAAGGCCCGAGATTGAAATACCAACAAACAAAATACCACTAATAAAGACAGCCGCTAAAGCTTCTTGCCAAGTTAACCCTAGGCCGAGAACCACTGTAAATGTGAAAAAAGCATTAATTCCCATTCCCGATGCTAAAGCAATTGGCACTTTACCTAATAGGCCCATTAAGATGGTCGCAAATGCAGCAGCAAGAGCTGTTGCAGCAAAGACTCCACCAAAACTCATTCCCGTTATAGAAAGCATCCCTGCATTTACAGGGAGGATATAGACCATTGCTAAGAAAGTAATAAATCCTCCTAATAGCTCCGTTTTAATGCTACTTCCTCTTTCATCAATCTTGAAAAACTTCTTAATTCTTTCCATTCATGATTCTCCTTTTTTTGTTTTTGCATTCAATTACCTCAAATAATAAAAAACCACAACAAAAATTGCGGTCTCTACCTACGATAATAAGAAAAAAGATTTCATCGTAGTCGTGAACTTTACGGCCTCACGGTAGAAACTCGACCTCCACATCAGGTCTATTATACGATTTACTGAATACTTTTTTATTATATCAAAAAAAAGCAAATATGCAAAATGCAATTTTCGCCTTTAATTGTGATATACAATATACTAATCCTTATATCGGGATATCCTATCAATTTTTATCCTCTAAAATTTCTGCTAACTTTTTTGTTAAATCATATCTTTCAAACAAAACTTCCGCTTTCCCCAAGGTTTGTTCTTGATATTTGCCAAATTTATTAAGCGAGCTAAAAGATAAGTCCTTAACACCTATTTGTTTAGCTATTTTTTTTGCGGTTTGCGGTAAAAACGGCTGTAATGTAACAGCGATATATCTAATAGTTTCTAATAAATGATATAAGACGTGATCCAAGATCTCTTGTCCATCTTCACTTCTAAACAAAGCCCAAGGTTCAGATACATCAATATACTTATTGGCAGATCTTGCTAGTTTAACAACTTCTTCTAGTGCATCAGCAACTTTCATTTGGTCCATTTTTTGTCTAATAAGCGGCAACAACTCTAAGCATTTTTGTTCTAAACTAAGTTCAAACGGCTCTTTGAGCATTACTTTTTTAACTGCTGCTTGACGGTATTTATGAATCATACCAATCGTTCTATTTACTAAGTTGCCAATTGTGTTTGCTAGGTCACTATTATTTCTCTCAATTATTAACTCATAAGTGATGTTACCATCTTGTGCGTAAGAAATTTCATGTAGCACATAATATCTAATGACATCAACCCCAAAATGGCGCAATAGTTCATCAGTATACATTACATTACCAACTGATTTACTCATTTTTCCTTTATTAACTAAAATCCAAGGATGTCCAAAGATTTGTTTAGGTAGCTCTAGTCCTAGAGCCATCAGCATAATCGGCCAAATGATTGTATGAAATCGTAAAATATCTTTTCCGATCAAATGTACATCGGCTGGCCAATATTTTTCATACTCTAAGGATGTCTCTGCATTAGGATTATAGTTTAGCCCTGTAATATAGTTACTCAAAGCGTCTATCCAAACATAGACAACATGTTTTTTATTAAACGAGACTGGAACACCCCATTTGAATGATGTCCTAGAGACCGCTAAATCAGGAATTGGTTCTTTTAAGAAGTTTTGCATCATTTCATTTCGCCGAGAAGTTGGTTCAATAAATTCTGGATTTCTTTCAATGTGTTTGATTAAGCGCTCTTGATACGGTGCCATTTTGAAAAAATATGTCTCTTCTTTTGTCCAAACAGGCGTATCTCCACTTGGACCTTTTCCATCGATGATATCCTTTTCAAGAATAAAAGATTC
>CAZDCS010000058.1:0-7586 GCA_964504015.1 uncultured Mariniplasma sp.
TTTTAAGACTTGATGAATGATCACCATAAAATATATACACTGTGTTTTCTAAAGTTTGATCATTACCTTCGTCATTGATAAAAAACCGTTTGATAATTTGATCGTAATAATCAACATTATTAATATATCTTAGTGTAATTGGACTGATCAAATTAGCGTATTGCGGAAAAATATCTTCTCTTTCACCATTTAGACCAAAATGAAAAGGTGTATGGGGCATCATTAACAAGGAAAATATCATAAATGATTCATTCATTGATGAAAGGTTGTTCCCAATTGAACTAACTCTATCTGCGTGCAAAAAATCGCTAACCCATGGGCTCTTGTGGACTAAATTGTTTTCTATATCATATATAAAGCCATCTTCAACTACAAAACCGTCTTTAATAAAGTCTTCCATGCAATAAAAGTCATCAAATTTCATCAAATCAGGATAGACAACATTTCGATTATAAAAAGTATTTAAATTCCCGTGAATCGCTTGAGTATGATACCCTTTATTATTAAAAAATTGTGGGATCGATTGAAGGTTAAATGGTGTATCGTTAAAATCCCAGTATAATGTTCTATTCCCTGTTGGATAAAGCCATGTAAAAACTGTTAGTTCGGCATCAGAGCTAACACCCATTCCAACATTGCTAAAGTAGTTGTTGAAAACAAAACTTTGCTCAAATAGATGATTTAAAAAAGGCATTCTTTCATTGGTTGCTTCTAGTTCAAACAAAAAATGATTCATCGACTCAATTTGGACTAAGACTAAATTTTTTCCTTCTAGTATTCCGTGTAGATTTGTCCCGTTAGCAATCGATGGGTCTACAAACAAGTTATCAACCGCTTTTTCTGTCGTCAACCGATTCGAATATGTTTTGCCATCAAAGAAGTTGATGTATTCGGTTTGATTTTTATTAAAGTGCGCAAAAGCATCCGCTAGATCTTCTTCACTTTCAATATCAAGAAAGTCTTTAATATCAATATCAAAGGAATGCCCAAAAATCTCCCCTAAGTAAAAGGCATAAACACCTAGATTTTGGGTTCCAAATGTGCTTTTAACAGCACTAATTGGCAAACTATTTTTAAACTGTACATAAAACATCGAAAAAGAGCTGAATATCAACAAAAATACAGCTAAGATCATTATTACAAATCGCTTTATTGGGATTTCAATTTGGATTGTTATACTTCCTGTGTTTCTTAAATATCGATAAAAAAACAATAACGCAATTGTTGGAATAAAGACCACAATTCTAAAATAAGTAAAGAGCTCCAAAAATGCTTGCAAAAGCACTCCTAGAATAAACCCTCCTGGAGGGTTTAAGTATAGGGCTGTTGCCGCAAACGAAAAAGCAGTCCCAAAAAAGAGATTAAATAACCCTAGACCAAAAATGAAAAAGTTTAAAAATAAACTAAAGTAAATCAAAAATAACAATCGTGATCTAGTCTTTTTCACTACTATAAATACTAATAAAATAATAAGCATTAGCGTAGAAAAATTCCCTATCATGGCATTTATCGTGCCAAAAAAAGTGTGTGGGAAAGGGGCAATATACCTATTTAGAGTTTGTGTTGTTAACATGTATGTGTTAAGTATATTTAAAACCAAAAAAGCCCCAACAAATAAATATATTTTCTTAATTCCCTGTCTCTTTTTCATATCTTAACTCCTTTAGAAACGATGCCCAAAAAAATGCGACATCATCTCTAAACTAAAATTATTATTATTTAAAGCGTTACTTATCTCCGTTAAATAAACTCTTTGTTGAAATCACTTCTTTTTCATTATCTTCTTTTTCATCTGGTGTTAACTCCACAGCTTCAACAATCTTTTTTTTCTGCTCTTGTTGAACTGTTTCTTGCATGAACTGTGGCGGTTTTTTTTCCTCAACCTCTACTTCTTCATGCCTTGGAACAAGAGCTATTGTTGATACTTTATGCTCAGGTCTAAGGTTTATTATTTTAACACCTTGCGTTGCTCTTTTTGTTTGTGAAATATTGCTAACATGTGTTCTTATTACAATCCCTTTATCTGATACAACGATTAGATCTTGATCATTGTTAACTGTTCTAAGTGTCGAAAGTTTTCCGTTTTTTTGTGTGACGTTAACAGTTTTAACACCTTTTCCGCCACGCTTTTGTCTTCTATACTCATCAACTACAGTTCGCTTACCAAAGCCTTTTTCGGTTATTATAAGAATTTGTTCCTCATCGTTGTCTACGATTGCGACCCCTACAACTCTCTCTTGTTCAGGGATCTTCATGGCTCTAACTCCGCCTGCTGTTCTTCCCATTGAGCGAATATCAGTTTCGTTAAAACGAATTGCCTTACCATTTGATGCTCCAATAATAACATCTTTAGCATTATCAGTCAATCTAACGCTAACAAGTTCATCTTCATCTCTTAGGTTTATCGCGATAATACCATTAACTCTAATGTTTTGATACGCTTGGACAGGGGTTCTTTTCGCAATCCCTTTTTTTGTTACAAACAACAAGTATTTATCTGGATCACTAAAATCTTTAACGCTTGTAAAAGATGTTAGTATTTCATCAGAATCAAAATCCAGTAGGTTTATAATTGGCAATCCTTTTGACTGCCTTGATCCAATTGGTATTTGATATCCTTTAATTTTATAAACACGTCCCTTGTTTGTGAAAAACAAGTGGTAATCATGTGTCGATGTCATTTTGATATGTTCAACATAATCGTCTTCATGAACTTTAATCCCTGACATTCCAACTCCACCACGATTTTGTGTTTTATAGTGGTCAACTTTCATCCGTTTAATATAACCGTTATTAGTAACTGTTATAATTACATCTTCAACCGGAATTAAATCTTCATTTTCAATACTTAGATCTTCATGTAGATTTATTTCTGATTGGCGAGGTTTATCATATTTTGTTCTAACTATCATTAACTCCTCACGAATGATTATCATCTTACGTTCATCATTAGCAATTATTTCTTTATAGTCAGTAATATTTGATAATAGCCCGGAAACTTCAGCCTCTATTTTCGCTATTTCTAATCCTGTCAATCTCTGTAGTCTCATTTCTAGAATAGCTTTAGCCTGAATTTCTGTCATTTGGTAATTTGCACGAAGTGCTTCTTTAGCCTCTTCGCCTGTTTTTGACTTCTTAATTAATTCAATTGCGTGATCAATGTCATGAAGTGCTATTAATAAGCCCTCTAAAATATGTGCCCTAGATTCAGCTTTTTCTAACTCGAAAATTGTTCTTCTTTGAACAACTTCAACTTGATGTTCTAAATAGTACTTAAGCATATCTTTAAGTGTAACCATTTTTGGTTGCCCTTTGACAAGAGCTATCATATTCATTCCAAATGATTGTTGTAGTTGGGTATATTTATATAAATTGTTAAGCATAACATGAGGGTTAACATCTCTTCTTAACTCGATAACAATCTTCATCCCCCTGCGATTGGATTCATCTCTTAAATCCGTTATCCCTTCAATCGTTTTCGCTTTAGCGATTGCAGCAATCCTTTCAATTAAAACCGTTTTATTTACTTGATAGGGTATTGCCGTTATAATAATAGTATTTTTGTTTTTCTTAGTAATGATTTCTGCTGTCGCTCTATTGGCAATAATTCCTTTTCCAGTTTCATAAGCTTGGCGCAGTCCTGTTAAGCCAAGAATTTGTCCACCTGTCGGAAAATCAGGGCCTTTGATATAATCCATTAGCTCAGTAGTTGTAATATCATTGTTATCCATATAAGCAAACAACCCATCAATAACTTCAGTTAAATTGTGTGGTGGTATATTAGTAGCCATACCAACAGCTATTCCTGTTGATCCATTAACTAATAGATTTGGATACCTTGCTGGTAAAACACTTGGTTCTTTTTCTGATCCATCATAGTTATCAATAAAATCGACAGTGTTTTTCTCTAAATCACGAACGAGTTCACCAGCTAATTTTGACATTTTAGCTTCAGTATAACGCATCGCTGCTGCTCCATCTCCATCAATAGAACCAAAGTTTCCTTGACCATCAATTAGCGGCATTCTATAACTAAATGTTTGAGCCATACGTACCATCGCTTCATAGACACTAGAATCACCATGTGGATGATACTTACCTATTACTTCACCGACAATTCTAGCTGACTTTTTATGTGCCTTGTCAGCTGACATACCTAAATCATTCATTGCGTATAAAATACGTCTTTGGACTGGTTTCAACCCGTCTCTGATATCAGGTAGAGCTCTTGAGACGATAACACTCATTGCGTAGTTTAAAAAGGAAGTTTTCATTTCCGTAGATATGCTAATCTCTTTAATATTTCCTTCTGTTTTTTTAATTATATCACTCATGATTTAACTCCTTTTTATACATCAATGTTATTTGCGTAGATTGCATTTTTTTGAATAAATTCTTTTCTAGGTTCAACTTCTTCACCCATTAACATACTAAATACGCGGTCTGCTTCAATTGCGTCATCAATTGTAACTTGTAATAGTGTTCTTTGTTCTGGGTCCATAGTGGTTTCCCAAAGCTGTATAGCGTTCATCTCCCCTAATCCTTTATACCTTTGAATACTCGTTCTTCCTTTAAGTTCTGCCAAAGTTTTTGCGAGTTGTTCTTCACTATAGACATATTCAATTTTTTTGCCTTGTTGCACTTTATAAAGTGGTGGTTGAGCAATGTAGATATAACCTAAATTGATTAGTGGTTTCATATATCTGAAAATAAAGGTTAATAACAGTGTCTTAATATGTTCCCCATCAATATCGGCATCGGTCATGATTACAATTTTATGATATCTTGTTTTTTCAGCATTAAATTCATCGCCTACTCCAGCACCAACAGCTTGAATAAGTGATAGAATTTCTTTATTGCTAAGTACTTTATCAATTCTTGCTTTTTCAACATTTAAAACTTTACCACGAAGTGGTAAAATAGCTTGATACTCAGATTCTCTGCCTTGTTTAGCTGTTCCTCCCGCTGACTCACCCTCAACGATGTATATCTCAGATACCGCTGGGTCTTTACTCCTGCAATCTGCTAATTTAGAAGCGAAACCTAAAGCGTCTAATGGTGATTTTCTTCTTGTTGCTTCTCTTGCTTTTTTTGCAGCCACTCGTGCTCTAGCAGCCATTAAACATTTTTCAATAATAGCCTTAGCATCAGCTGGGTTTTCTAAAAGATATCTCTCTAACCCTTCTCCGACTACTTTACTTGTTATTTGCCTTACTTCAGGGTTACCTAGTTTTGTTTTTGTTTGTCCTTCAAACTGAGGGTCTGGATGCTTAATCGAAAGAATAACTGTTAATCCTTCTCTAGTGTCATCGCCGACAAAAGAACTATCTTTTTTTAGCATTCCATTTTCGCTAGCATACTTGTTTAAAACACGATTTAAAGCAAGCTTAAAACCGTCTTCATGCATTCCGCCTTCTTTGGTCGGGATGTTATTAGCAAAAGAATAAAGATTAGTCGCGAATGAATGATTATACTGAAGAGCTATCTCTAAAGATATCCCGTCTATTTCTTTTTCAGTATAAATAATATCTTGATTCACTTTCCCTTTTCCTGAGTTTAAAAATCCAACATATTCAACAATTCCACCTTCGTAAAGATAGATATGCTCAACTATTTCTTCTTTTCTTGAGTCAATAATCGTTATTTCTATCCCTTTATTTAAAAACGCGAGTTGTTGAACTCTATTTTTTAAAATTTCGAAATCATATGTTTGTGTTTCAATAAAGACTAACGGATCAAATTTAAACATAACAACCGTTCCGCTTTGCTCACTTTTTCCAACAATATCAACATCTGTCACCGGAAACCCGCGCTCATAGCGTTGTTGATATTTATTTTGATCACGATGAATTTCAACTAAATACCACTCTGATAAAGCGTTAACAACAGATGCCCCAACACCGTGGAGACCTCCAGACACTTTATATGATTTTCCGTCAAATTTACCACCAGAATGAAGCGTTGTTAAAATTGTCTCTACTGCTGGTCTTTGTGTTTTAGGGTGAATATCAACAGGTATTCCACGCCCATCATCAGTTACTCTAACAACCTCATCTTTAAGTAGTTCTAGTTTTATCTTAGTCGCGAAACCACCTAACGCTTCATCAATAGCATTATCGACAATCTCCCACACTAAATGATGAAGACCTCTAGACCCTGTTGAACCAATATACATACCTGGTCTTTTTCTAACAGCTTCTAGCCCCTCTAATATTTGAATGTTTGATGCATCATAATTTGACATATATTACTCCTTTTTTAAATGAATCATTTGCATGTGATCTCTTTTAATTGGAAATGCACTATTCATAATTATTTGGTGTTTGTTTGGTAGGTTATCTAAGAAGAGTTTTTGTTTTTCTGTGTCTAGTTCACTTAAGACATCATCTAGCAACAAAACAACTCTTTGGTTTGTTTGTTCTTCAATTAGCTTTAGGAGCGCTAATTTTAACGCTACAACTATTAAACGCTGTTCCCCTTGGGAAGAATAACTCTTTGCGTCAAAGCCATTAAAATCAATATAGAAATCATCTCTGTGGGGTCCGACAAGTGTTGTTTGATAGATAATATCTTGTTTTTGTTGTTTTTTAAGGTGTTTTTCTAATCCTTTTTCATCCACATTTGGTTTGTAGATGATTTTAACTTTATGTTTGCTAAACATATGATATGTTGCAAGAAGGTGATTATTCAACTTGTTGATAAACATTTTTCTTTCTTTGATTATTTCACTTCCTAAGGGTAGTAATTGCTCAGCAAGGATATTAAGGAAGGTTGGGTCATCGTTAATTTTAATTTTTTTTAGTAAGTTATTTCGCTGTTTTAACACTTTTTTGTATTTGTTTAGTTGGTATAAATAGTTTTTGTTGATTTGCATCCACTCTAGATCTAAAAACTGTCTTCTATTTGATGGTGAACCATTAATTAGATTTATATCTTGAGTCGAAAACATAACAACTCTTAGGTTGCCGATATAATCGCTAATCCGTCGTTTTTCGAGTTTATTGATAAATGCTCTTTTACCTGCTTTAGAAAAAACCAACTCAAATTTATCTTTAGTCGTTTCAATCTTAACTGAGGTGAACGGTTCTCCACGTAAAATCAATTCGCTTTCATCACTTGTTCTGTGTGATTTAGTAGTTGAACAAAAGTAGATGCTTTCTAAAATGCTTGTTTTACCACTTCCATTATCCCCACTAATATAGACAAATGGCTTTGTTATGGAAAGCTCAAAGAATTTGTGGTTCCTAAAATTCTTAAGTATTACCTTTTTAATCATTTATAATTAAATACTTTGTCCCTTTTATCTCTATAATGTCATCTTTGAATAGTTTTTTACCACGTCTTTTTTCTTGTTCACCATTCAAAAAAACATCATTTTCATATAAAAAAAACTTAACTTCTCCACCTGAGCCAACATAGTCTGTTGCTTTCAGTAATTGCCCTAGAGTTATGAACTCTTTGTTTATTCTAAATTCTTTCATTTTATCACCTGTTTCTTTCTTTTATTATACCATAACATAAGAGAAAAACACCGTTTTTTTAACTTTTTATCAAAGTGAGGTTGATTATTGTTTTATTAAAAAAAG
>CAZDCS010000059.1:0-7582 GCA_964504015.1 uncultured Mariniplasma sp.
ATATGTTTTTGACATTGTGCGTAGTTAAAAGTTTATTATTTGCATCTATGAACCTGAGCTCTAACTTCGCTTTATCTTTTAGGAGCTTAGATTTAAGAACATTATCAAAATTATCTTTGACTGTGATCAATAAGGATAATCTTTTGTCTAATGCGCCAATTTTTTGCTGTGTGAGCGTTACTTCATCATTTAAACTTACGATTGCCGCATTAGTTGTTAAGGCCTTAGAAAGCGTATTTAAAAAGAAGTGCTTGTTCTTTATGATGTAGTTGATATGACCTAACAATACCTCATCAAAAACATCTGCGAACAAGGGATCGTTACTACATTTCTTTTGTTCGCGATTAGATGCACAGATCAGTCGTCTGGTTTCATACTTCGTGTTAATATTGTTTTTCTTAAAATGATAGCTTTTCCCGCAAATAGCGCACTTAGCAAACCCGCTATATTCTGATTTTTTAATATGCTTATCTCGGAGTTTTGTTTTATCGCTAGTTAAGTTGTATTTATTCATTTTTTCTTTTTTAATTTTGTCAGCCAAATCCCATAACTCTTTTGTTACGATTGCAGGATGGGAGTTTTTAACATAATACTTTGCTAATGTCTTTTGGTTCTTAATTTCTATTTTAGAGCCAATTTTTGCTCTTGTTGTTTTTTGGAGAAGGGCATTTCCGCTATATTTTTCATTGTTGAGTATTCCTGATATGGAATTTATTGTCCAATTGATTCTACCCACTTTAGTTTTGAGTCCTAAAGAGTTTAAGTGGCTTGCAATTTTCCTTTGGGAATGGCCACTAACAAACATCTCAAAAATCATTTTCACAACTAGAGACTCCTTTTTATTGATTATGACTTCACCAGCATTGTTCCTATCATAACCAAGAATTAAAGAGGTTACCATATTGAATCTTCCACTTTTGAAACCTTTTACAATATTCCATCTGACATTTTCACTAATGTTTCTTGATTCCTCTTCAGCGATTGCTGAAAGAACTGAGATGACAAATTCGATTTTCGGATCAAAAGAAGTGATATTTTCCTTTTCAAACCAGACCTCGGTATTATAAGATTTAAGTTTTTGTAAAGTTGATAAACAATCAACAACGTTTCTAGCGAATCTTGAGATTGACTTGGTTATAATTAAGTCGATACTACCTGTTTTTGCTACTTCAAGCATTAAGTTAAATTGATTGCGGTATTGAGTGTTAGTTCCGCTTTTTCCTTCATCAGCATAAACACCCATAAAATCCCAATTAGCATTGTTTGATATCATTTTGGTATATGTTTTCACTTGCATCAAAAACGACGATTCTTGTTGAGAACTTAAAGTTGATACTCTAACATAAGCACAGACATTTTTCTTTTTTAACTTTTTATCACAAGTTTCTAAATTAAAAAGTTCAACTGGCTTCATTTTATTTCACATCAATTCTTACAATTCTATATGATAAAAACTTCTTTTTAGTATCTGTCACTATCTTATTAGAATAGATGGGGGTTAAGGATTTAAATATTTCGAGATTATCACGAACATCTTTTTTAGATAATTCTGCTTGACTAATTACAAATATAACTTCATTTTGACTAATAGCGATTATTGCTTTAAAAACACTAAGCAAGATGTTTCTATTAAATGGTGTGTAGTTTTTCAAAAATTCGCGCATCTCTTTAATGCGTTGATTGTGTAAGTGGTTATCAAGGCGTAAACTTTTCTTTTTGTTCAATTCATCTAAGATTGATGACAGCAGTTCCTTTTTTTCAAGGTAAACGGATCTATAAAAACCATTATCTTTATTTATTTCATCGACACTAAGGTTAACAATTTTTATGATATCAGTTTCTAGCCTCTTTGCTTTTTCTTCTAAAATGATTACGGACTTGTCAATATCTGACGTCTTAAGGCGGGATTTAACAATATCTATTGTTGCATCAACGATTCCTCGTGGGTTAACCTTTAAGTATCTGATAGCTTCATTCAAAGCAATTTTAAGGGAGTCATTATCAACCGCCTTGTTTGTGCAAATTGAAGTATCCCGGTATCTGTTTTTACAAGAGAGAACAATTCTTTGATTTTGTTTTTTGTAATTGTAATAGTGGCGGTTCATTCCTTTTGCACAAGTCCCGCAAAACACTAGACCGCTTAGTGGGTATCTATTACGATGCCTTGAAATAGAACCTTGAGAGACCCTTTTTTTCTTTATTTCCTGAGTTAACTCAAACTTTTCTCTAGGGATAATTGCGGCATGGTTATTTTTAATATAGTATTTGGGGGCATGACCGTTATTAACAACTGATTTATGCGTTAGATAATCTAGTACAACACGCTTTTGCAACATAGCGTCGCCACAATATTTCTCATTAGATAAAATCAAACTAATTGTTGAGGGAGTCCAGCTGACTTTGTTGATTCCGTTAGCAATGTTATTTTCGGTTAAAAAAACTGCTACCTGTTTTAAAGAAGAACCGGAGATGTACATATTAAATATCATTTGAACTGTCCTTTCCTGCTCTTTATTAATAATTATTTGGCCGTCTATATCTTTGTCATAACCAAGAAATCTAGATGTGTTAAGGCGCACTTTACCTTCTTTGAATCGTTTTCGTACGCCCCATTTGACATTTTCACTAATGTTTCTTGATTCTTCTTGCGCAATTGATGAAAAAATGGTTAAAATAAAATCAATTTTAGAATCACTTGAATATAGATTCTCTTTTTCAAAAAACACCTCAACATTTAACTCCCGAAGCTGTCTTACAACAGTTAAGCAGTCAACGGTGTTTCTTGCGAACCTGGATAGCGATTTAGTTAAGATTAGATCGATTTTACCGGTCTTCGCATCGTTAATCATTTTTAGAAATTCAGGCCTTTTGGTCATGCTTGTTCCTGATATACCAGAGTCGGCATACATCCCTAAAAACTCCCATTGCTTGTTTTCTTTGATTTTTTTGGTGAACTCAGTAATTTGAGCATTGTAACTGTTTAGTTGATCCTGTGAATCTGTTGAAACTCTAGCATAAGCACAAACGCGCTTTTTTGGTAAAGAAGTAGAAAGGGTTTTATCATCTTTATGAAAGACAACTTCTGGTTCAATTATAAAAATTTGTTTTTCTAACATTTCAGGCCTCCTATTTTTGTTATTCTATTAATCACTTAAAAAGCAACAAATAGCAAGTAGTTAAGCAAAAGTTTATTTATTGTTTGCTTTTTTTTCGTTCATTAAGATGCAAAGTGATTCATACCACTCGATACCAGTAATTAATTTAGCGATATATAGGTAATCTAGGACTAGTTTTTTTTGTTGAAACTCTATGTTGGTTTCCATCATTATCCTTTCTGCTAACTAACAAAAAAAGAAATTGCTTGAAAGCAACCTCTTTTTAGGGAACTGATTAAAGAAACTTATGTATAATGCGCCTAACTTACCGACTGTAGTATAACTGATTTTATTTTTAAAAGATATAAACTAAAAGCACAAACGTTAAAAGAAGTTAGGAATGAGCATATCTTTTTCTAAGGTCGCCATGTAGACGCCTTTAAAGCAGATGTTTTCTGATTGAGCTTTGTTAAAATAAAAAGGCTCTTTATTGATATAAAAATGGCCACCACCATAGTGGTTATAGTAAACTTTGGAAATATAGTGTGCATTGTAATATTCAAAAAGCATGACATGTCCTTTTTGGTTGCTGTTGGTCTTCCAGAAGAACATTAGACTTAAACCGCTTTTTTTTACACATATCACATCATCAAAAACAGTTGATATTGTAATAGGCATAGCCTCTTTTAACTGGTTATCAACAAAGTCGAAAGTTCTAAAGGCTAATGATTTCTCATTTTTCAAAGTGAAAGGGTTAGCAACTATTACATCAAGCGAAGTATTGTAAAACCCTGATAAAGTAATCAGATCACGAATTCCGATCTCTCTTGATCCGTTTTCATAATTTAGATATCCTTGCCTAGTTTTTTTGATGATTTTCCCTACTTGAGTAGTTGTTAAATTATTTTTAAGGCGAAGTTTTTTTAAGTTTTTGCTAATAAACAACTTATCCATTTCTGATTGAAAATCTTGCTTTTCCACAATTAATACCTCCCGCTACATAGTTTTTGATACTTAAATTATACGCAACAAATGTTGTCTTGTCAATATTATTGCTTGCAATAACAGAATTTAACCCTTTAAAACACCCCTAAATACATTATATCAACTCTCTTTGTTTCTTTCTGACTTATTTTGCTTTGAGATGTTTTCAAAATTATATAGATGTATTATAATTTAGTTGCCATCAAAAATACACATAAGGAGGAACTACATTGCAAACAGAACCACAGCTTAAAAAAACAAAGGTAAAAAGAGTCCCCTTGCCTCGATTTTATTTACTAGAAAGGAGACTCGAATTAGGACTATCAGTTGAAGATGTCTCAAGAGAACTAAGAGTAACTCATTACTATTACTATCAATTAGAAAATGGTAACAGAGGAAGTAAGTTAGCAGTTAAAATGCTTTTAAAATTAACGAAAGCACTTCAAATTGATGCTAAAAAGCTATTAGAGTTTGAAACTAGATACATCGATAAATTCAATGCTTTAAATGATATAGCATGAAATGATGATAACTAAATGAAGCTAAGAAAAACTTTAGAAAAGAAAATGAGTGAATATATCAATTACATTGATATTAAAGCTAATTCAAAAGAAGGCTACCAAAGGATCTTATTAGAGTATGTAGCTTATGTTGATAATTTGCCTAACTTACCAAAGAGGGAAGATATCATGAAGTATCGCGAAATACTAAAAAAAAGATTGAAAGCAGCTTCAGTTCAAAAACATATAGTCGTAATCAAGAATTTCTATCGATGGTTCTACATCAAAGGATATGGAGAAAATATCACAGAAGGTGTAAAAGGAATGAAGATTGAATCAAACTTTAAACGAGAAGCATTATCAATCCTAGAAGCAAAAAGATTATTGAAAAAAGCGAAACAACATGCCCAAACCAATATAATAGGCCTTAGAAATTATGCTTTAATCAGTCTATTATTAACAACAGGACTTAGAACTATTGAAGTCGAGCGTTCAGATGTAGCGGATATTGATTATATTGAAGACACTTATGTATTATACGTCATGGGAAAAGGAAAAGATGATAAAGATGACTATGTTAAATTATCGCCCCAAGTCTATCAACTAATTGAGCAATACCTGGCATTAAGAGCAGATGAATATAAACCCTTATTTATCAATCATTGGCATAAAAGCATTGGAACTAAAATGAAAACAAGAACAATCAGGGGTGTAGTAAAAGAGTATTTAAGGCAAATAGGAATCGATAGCCTAAAGTATTCAGCGCACAGCCTAAGACACACAACAGCAACGTTATCACTTGCTGAAGGGGCAGGGATCCAAAGCACACAACACTTGCTCAGGCATAAGGATCCATCAACTACACAGATCTATATTCATAAAATGAACAAAAGAAAAGAAAACTATGAAAAAAAGATTAGCGATAGTCTGTTTGACATAAAACCATCTAGAAAAACAAGAAGGGAGACCCATGATTAAAGAATTTTCAAATGCAGAATATGGCACAGTAAAAACAACATTAGTAGATAATCAACCATATTTTTGTTTAGTTGATATTGCTAGGTTACTAGGTATCAAAAATGTAGGAGAGTGCCGAACTAAAATACCATCAAGTGAAATTAAAACAGTAGCAGTGAAATCAACAAATAAACTATTTATAAGCGCTCAAGAAATTACTACATGCATTTTTTTATCAAAAAAAGCGGAGGCCGAATTAATAAACGATTGGCTATATCGAGTAGTGTTACCGCAACTCATGAACTATTCCAAATACGCTGTTGATGACTTTAAAGATCCAAATCATGTAATAAAGTTTTTAGATGAATACCAAGAACTTAAAACAAAAAACACCATCTTAGAAACTGAAAAACAATTAAACAGTGGCAGACTAAAATATATCAACAAGTTACTAGGGACAGCAAGTTGCATTGATCTAGACATAGTCCACCAGGTCCTAAAATTCAGAGGAATAGGCAGCACAGAAATATTTAAAATTTTAAGAGCAAGACACGTCTTAGATGAAAGAAATCAACCATATCAACAATACTGTGACAAATTATACTTTAGAGCAGTAGAAGCAAAAACAGTAGCCAAGGGAAGTGTAATAACGTCTAATAGAACTTATGTTTACAAATCCGGCATTACATTTATCGAAAAGCTATTAACTGAATATGAGGTAACCAGAAATGCACAAAAAACCAGAAAATCATTATACGCTAAATGATTTAATTACAATTCTTGGAATCACCAGAGTCACATTGCTAAAATACATCAAAAAATCAGAATTAAGAGCATTCAAATTAGGCAACCAGTGGCGAGTAACACAAGAAGAGTTAACAAAGTTCATCGAACGAAATTCAAATTACTGAATTAATAAAACACACAAATTTCATATACCACCACTAAAACCCTTAACACTAATAACCCAGTAATGCTTGTGAACGGTAATGCGGGTATACAACTAAGTAGTCGTTAGTAGGTTGTGAGTGGTATATGATATAGGTGTTTATTAATAGATAGAAAGGGCAAATTCATGGCACGACCATTCAAACAGGGATTGCAGTACTTCCCGTTAGACGTGCATGTTTTTGAGGACCCAAAGCTGGAGTCACTTCATTATCATTATGGTCCCTTTGGTGTGTTTATATATATCCGAATTTTGACACTTATCTATAAACAAGGATATTATTTAAAAAGAACCGCTGAAGAGTTAGCATTAACGCTACATAAACTAATTGGACCGCATTGGATAAGAGTGGACAAGATCTTGGAAATAATTGACGCCTGTGTTGAGCTTCGACTCTTTGGAAGAGCGCTCTTTCTACAGGGTGTAATTACTTCGGTATCTATACAGCAACAATATGTTTTGTCGACAAAAAGAAGACGAAACCTTAATATTGATGAGTATTGGTTGCTCGACCAGGCAACTATGGAAAAACTAGGGGTCCTTTTAAACATGCAAAAAAATAACGATAATGTTAACAATAATGCAGTTATTGACGACAGTAAGTCAGTTATTGCACGCAGTAGTACACAAAGTAAAAAGGAAAGTAAAAGAGATAAAATAGATAAAAGAGATAAAAGCATTTATGGGTTCCCCAAAATGCACTTTTTAACAAAAGTTTTAATTCAAAAAAAATACATTAAACAACTAGATCTAAACATTTTTAAATATAACGCTTTATTTGAAGAAGCTATCATTGAGTTTGGCTATGAGAATGTATTAAGTGTGGTTAACTATATCGTTAGTTATTGTAAGAAAAGCAAAGTGGTTATTGACAGCCGTTTTAGTTTTATGAAAAAAGCGTTAATGAACAATTTAAAACATTTTAAAAATATGGATGCAAAAAGGGGTGTAGATATTGAAGACTGGATTAAACAAGAGTTTTTTCGATTGGATTAAGAGTATAAAAAAAGCATACCTTCAAGAAGCGCAACTTAAAGAGAAGCTAGAGTATTATGAGATGAAGCTAACAGGATATCAATCAGTTACATATGATCGTG
>CAZDCS010000060.1:0-7483 GCA_964504015.1 uncultured Mariniplasma sp.
TAAGTTAGATCGTCGGCTACTCCTATTTTATTGTTTTTATAGCTTAAGTGGCCATAAGCGACCGCCAAAGGAATAGTCATCAAAGCCCAAGGCAATGAAGAGAGTTCTACATCAAGAAATACCCCAAGTCCAAAAGCCGTGATTGCAGGAAGAATAACTGCTAATGGCCAAATAAACCTAATGTATGCCCTCTTAGGAACTTTGTGAACAGTTCCTTTAAAAGTAAATTCTGGAAGAAGAGTAGCAAGTATTTTTTTTTGCATTTTCTCATTACAAAATGGGTATAAGATTGCTTGTTCTTTCTTTTCATCTCCATAACCTGCGGTTTCTAACTCTATAATCGCGGTTTTAGTTAATTGCATCAAAATATTTTGTTTAAAGTGGATGCCTTTGATCTTGCTTCGGTCAAAACTATAGCTTTTTTTGTTGATTAAACCGTGCTCAATATATAACCTATTATCTTTAGCAGAGACTGAAAAGCCGTAGTACTTGATAACAATCAAAACTAAGGAAATAACCAGACTAACAATAAAGCCAACAGCAACTACTATTCCAATAGTAACAATTGTCAGATCTTCAAAGTTAGTATATAATTCTTCATAATCAAACCCCACTAACTCAGATATCTCTGCTATAAAAAAGAAGATAGCAAAGGCAGCAGCTAGGCCTTTTAAAATAGAATTCGATATTAATGAAAAGAAGAGGAGTTCTTTGTTAGTAATGATGAAAATTTCGTCTTCGGTTTTTTCTTCTTCTAAGTTTTCTTTTAAGAGTTTTTGTTTTAGTAGAACTGCTTTATCATAATGAATAATAAACGACAATTCTTCAGCTTTCGCGGTAACCATGATGCCAGTATCTATTTTTATTTTCGCAAGCTTAAAAGCTCTGTCAAAAATGTTTTGCGAGATATCAACAGTATTTATCTTGTCAAAGGGGACTTCTCTTTTGACAATATTTAAGATACCTTTTTGATAGATTATTTTATTATCATCAAGGTGAAATGTTTGTTTATACCACGATGCTATCGTGAAAAAAACTAACACCACAAACAAGCCTATAACAGCTAAAGCCGTGTAGAGGGGGCCTACTGCATCAATTAAAATAAGGTAGAGGAACAGCATTGTGAAACCCTCTTTTATTAGTTTTATAACTGGGTTTCTAATAAGACTTAAAATATGATTTCGTTTCGGCTTATTCATTATTTGCTTCCCTATTAATTATGTTCATGAGGTTTTGTGATATTTCTTTTGCTTCAGCAGTCGTTAATGCTGGAATAACGTGAGTTAAAATGCCAGCTGTGTTTAGCTTAACAGATGATAATGATAGCATTTTGTAAATTGGGCCTTGTAAAACATCAATATACTGGAGTTTTGATATTGGCAAGATTACTTTTTTTCTAACAATAATACCATATCTCAATTCAACTCGGTCATCAAGAATTCGGTAGGACCATTGTTTGTATTCAAGTATGGGGAAGCCAAATGTATAGGTTAAAAGAATTAATGTGTTTATAGCTGATGCGATGTGTAGCAAGATCTGTAAACCCGCATCTTGTATTAGTGGCATTAAAAAGACATACAGACCTACAAAGTAAATGATTAGAAAAATCGAGGTGAAGATTGCACGCTTTATAATCCATGATTTTACGGCCTTTTTGTTTAATTTAGAAAATTCCATTGTTATTCCTCCTTATTTTAGATGAAGCTTAGTACGGATGCTCAAATACTTGTAATATCTTTTAATTATACCATATTATTTCATCTGTTTCACAAAAATATCTTTAGAATTAAACTTGTCCGAGGTTACTTCTGCTGTGGCTTAAAAATACCAATCCAATTGGGTTCTGCTCTAGTGTTAACCAAATCTTTACTAGCTGAATGCCCTTAAGTAACTGGCCCAAGTTTTGTCTTAACTCCAAAAAACCTGCAACAAGCTGGTTGCTATAGCGTGCCTCAAGTTACAATACACACTATGACTCTGATTAAGTTGGGCACTTCTATTTATTAATAAATTTGAACTATCAATTTTTTAAAATCAAACTCAGCCCTTATCTTCAACACCGTCAATAAAATAGCCACCCTAATCGAGTAGCCATTTTAAGTTTACAATTTATTAGTTATTAACTTTTAGCAAAGTAATTAATGAATCTCGTTTCACTCTGTATGGTGCAAAAATCTCAACATCACTAGGTTGTAGTTGCGCCACATAAGCTAGATCTGATTGAATCATATCATTGACAATATAGTAAAGAATTGTATTATCGTTGTCAAATAACTGATCAATTTCAACATCTGTTAACGCTAAAACACTACTAATTGAGATGCTTACTACTTGGGTTACATTAGTCAGCCCTAAGATATTCATTGAGTCAGCTAACCCACTCATTTCAGAAACTTTGATATCATAAATTGCAGGAGCTGGCAAAGCATCTAGCACAGGATCAAAGTTAACTTGTCCTATAAGTGATTTTGCATCCTCATTAGCTATATTAGCATCATTTATTCCAATTGAAATCATCCGGTAGACAATTAAGGAGTTTTCTGCTATCAAACTGTTAAGTAGCGCTGGTCCAAATGCTGTTGGATCTAATCCTAAAACAACTGCTGCTAATGTTGTTGTTGAAGCCGGTGGTATTCCACCAATTGTTTTAAGTGCACTAACTAAACTAACAATTTCAGCATGCAATAAATCATTTGCATTTCGATAAGCTGTTGAAGGAATACCATAATCAAAGCCTCCTCTTACATCTGTGACAGATGCTACCATCGGCACTGATATAATATGGGCGATAATTGGCGAGAATCCTAATGGATAATTACTTGGATCGGTAGTACCTATAGCAACTATTTGATCTAGTTGGCCAAATGTAATATCTGCCATTCCAATTGCACCAGAACCACTAGTGCCAATATCCATAATCTCTAAAGCATCTAGAAGAGCATCTATTTCTGGTCTTATTATATCAAGTTTATTAACTAATTCTACATAACTTTCATCAGGTATGTTGTTAGAACCTAGGCTATCTATAATAGCTGTTGAAATCATGCGATTTAAAATAATAGACTGACCTGGGAAATCTTTTAATGTTTGAACTGATAATGTAGATTCATTAATTGTTATATTAGATATTAAAACATTAGAATCCCCTCCAGACAGCGGGAGTAATGCTTCTACCATATAGCCAACTTCTTCATCACTTAAACGATCAGTATGAACTAGGTGATAAGCATCATCAGGGATTCTACTCGCACCTAAAGAATCGATTACAGCATCAGAAATTAGTTGTTTAATAATTACAGAGCCACTTGCTGATGTATTTAGATTTTGTGTTTGACCCACTGTAATATTAGTATCTATATTTAAAATAGTGACGTTAGGGTCATTTCCTGTAAGTGTGTTTAGTGCTTCTATTAGTGCGTCAACTTCAGTTGAAGTCAAAAGTTCATCAGCAGGATTTCCTTCATAAGCGTCATTAGGAATCTTACCTTCATTTAATGGATCTAATCCATCTATAATTGCTTTTGACAATAATGATCTAACGATAGCCGAATCTGTTTGATCGTTAACATCTGTGATATCGCCAACTGTAACGCTAGCAGGATTAACACTTGCCAAATCAGTAATTCCTAAGATGTTTAAAGCTAGAAAGACATCTTTAATCTCTGTTTTTTTAATCATATCTAAATACTCGCCTGCATCTTCTAGTGCAGCAGCTGGTATATTTAGCGTTTGTTCAGATTGTATCATTAGATCAACAGTAACATATAAATATGTTGAAGCTAACAGCTCATCTATTTGCCCTTGAGTTAAACTTGTTACAGTATCAACTCCGATATTAACATTATCAAAATTATTTAGTCCTAATAAATTAAGTCCTGCAAATAAATCATATAGTTCTTGATTTGTTAACCTGTGTCTTTCGCCATCGAATAACAATGCTGATGGCGGTAGATCAAACTCAGTGTAGGTAAATCTATTTGTTGCGATTAATTCAATTACAGATTGTGATAACAGTAGTTGAGAAATCTTATCATTTAAGTATTTTGAATCTAGGAAACGATGGAAATCATCTTTTCCTGATACAGGGTCAACATTAGCACCAATCATATTCATAATAGTAACAATTGAAACATCTGTTGAATCAGAGAACCCCAACATATTGAATGAAATCATAAGTTGTCGCAATTCAAAACGTGTCATTAAATCTTGCTCAACACCAGTTAACCCTTTCGCATCTTGCGGCGTTTCCATTATTAACTCAATTGGATCATCGCCAAATGCACCACCTAATAAATCACTCACATAATCGCCAAAAGCTGGATCTTCAAACAGGCGAGCAAGTACTATGTAGATATAATCAGACGCAATAAAAGTTGTGAAATCATCTTCTGCTTCTTCTGGGTCAACTAAACTAGAAAACTTTTCTAAACTCATTTGATTGACATCCCCAAGAATACCCATGGAAACAATCATTCTTCTAAACTCATCTTTAGGAATGCGATTAACTTCAATTTCCTCATTATCTAACGCGTTTCCTAGCATTGCTTGTGGTGGTGTTAAATCAAAATCAGTAATTGTTGTGCCTAAAGAAGTATTAAGTGCGTCACCAACAAAGTTACCGATCGTCTCTAATTGAACTATTTTATCAAAGAAAATATACAAAATACCTGAGTTAAGTACCCGTTCAAAATCATCTTCATTAGTAACTGGATCAATGTTTTTATCAATAAGGCCTGTAAAAGTATTAGGACCTAATGACTTAAAGTCATCATTACTAGTTAGCCCTAAAGATCTAATAGCTATTAATAAACTATTTATCTCTTCTGCTTTTACTGCTCCTTGGCCATCGATTAAAATATCATCTAAGGCGAAAAAGTCAGACTCAACAACAAAGATGTTTTGGGTGTTATTAACCTTATCCACTAAAAATGTTTGCATGCCCTCGCTTAACAAAACATCACTAATCATACCTCTAATTATCGTCACATCACTAAGCGCATCAATACTGCTATCTTCTAGTTGACTATATGCCTCTAGATAAGGATCAAAACCTTGAATCGCTTGAATATCAGCTAGTTCTTCAATTCCAATTGTTTCAAACATATCTTGTGCAACTATAGCTAAACCATTAATAAACTCAATAAACATACCTTGCGCCAGCATTTCACCATCTAAGGCTATGTCTGGGACTAAAAAAGGTTGTCCGATAAGGTTTGTCGTTTTTGCGCCAAGTGAGTTAATTGTCTTAACTAAACTAGTTCTAACAATTTGCGAGGAATCAAAACTGCTAAATGTCTCATTTGTTTTTGCTAAATCAGCATACTGTGTCAACAATCCCATATTAATCGTTGATGTGTTTGATGTAGCCTCAGCAATACCTCGTGCTGATAACGTCATTACGTTAGGATTATCAAACGAAGCTCCAAAATCAAGAATCGCAGTTAAAAAAGCGTTTACTTCTGTCTCCCATAAAACCCCTTCAAAATCTTCATTTATCAATGTTGATGGAACAGCGATATATTTTGCTAAACTTCCACCTTCGCTAAAGCGATGGATATTATAAGCAAAACTTGAAAATAGTAACGACGAATGCTTTTCTAGTGGTGTTGCTAAAAGATATGATCTAAAGTTCTCGCTCTCAAAAAGGGGTGCAAAATCAATATCTTCAAAACTAGCATAGCTTAGCCTATTGTCATATGTATATTCAGCTGCATAATACAAAAGACCTAGCATAGCAGCTACATCATGACCTAGATCAACTTGAGATGGAACATACAATCCCGGCATGTCCAAATTATGTTTAGCATATGTTAACGCATCTAAGCCTAATCTATCTAATAACTGTAGGTTGCTTATCGCAGTTTCTAAGGTTTCAAATTCACTTTGACTCAGTGATCCAAAGTTAGAGAGTAATTTCACTTTTTCATTTAAGTCTTTTGAGCCAAAGGATGCCAGTTCTTCAAATGTGCTAAACTGATGCACTGCTTCAATAATTGTTAAAATAGCGTTTACTTCTTGACCAAAATCAAAATCAACTTCGCCGCTAATTGGATCACTAATTATTGCATCTGTAATTATATCTTTTAGTTCTGGATTAGTAACAAAATGGTTAATCAACACAGGACTAGCTATTTCAATCGCTGTATTAACAACAACACTATCTTCAAATACTTTTTCGACAACAATTCTTGCTGAGTCCATATGATTAGCAACAATTTCATCGATAAACGCGTAATAATTATCATCTCCAACTAAAGTGTGAATGCCCATTGTTACTAATTCAGCATAAATGTCACCGACATTTATAATTTCACTGTCCCATTCAACATCTTGTAGGGTAGCAATAATGTCATCAGCTAGCTCACGTTCTATTTGATCTCCCATTGCATTATAAACCCCATAATCAAGCGCTAATGGGATCGCTTCAATTAGCAATTGGACATCTACTAGCTTTTCAATGATCGCTGAAATCCATTGTGGGTCTTGACTTTCAATGAATGCTGCTGTATTTTGGGCGCTACCAAATAGTACCTCTAGTTCTACATCACCGTAATCATCGCTATAAAAGGCTTCAATTAGATCAGCTAATCTAGAAATTTCTCCGTCATCACCGATGAAAAAGTCTGGGTTTTCTAAAATAAAACTAAGTCGTTCATTTAAATAATCATCAACGTCTTCTGGTTCCACCCATGTTATTTTCGATTTGATACCATCGGTTGTTATCATATGACCTGCAGCAGCATTTAATAAGACGTTCATCTCAAGTTGCCCATATGCACGTAAAATATTTGTGAATTTTGTTGCTTGCTCTGGCGTAAGTGCTAAAAGTGATTCCGGGTTATTAGCATAAGCAATCAGTTCTTCAACTGAACCAAACTCTAGCATTGCTTCAATAACCCCGTAAAGACCCATAAACTCATTTGACCAATCAATTGCTTCAAAAGCAGCTAATGATGCTTCTATATTCGGATTATCAAGGTCAACTTGATCAGGTGACAATTGTTGTACTCCAAATCTTGTTGCTATTGGAATCATGTAACCCAAGAGATTTGAGTTACTCACATAGCTAAATACTTGTTCGATATCTTCTAGGTCTTGAACTGAAATTGAATGATAGTCAAACCCTTGTTCAAGATATCCACCTTCAAGTAAAATAGTAGCAATCCCTGCTATGCTTTCAAGTTCATCTCCAAAATTTATTTTTTTTACTTGCTCAGATGCATCAGAAACTTTTGTAGTAAAGACCACATCAAAAATATAACGCTCTAGTGACTTGCCCCCAATTGTTATCTGTCTTGTTAATGATGATATTCCGCTTTGATTCATTTGCTCGATATTGTCTAAAATAAGTCTAAAACTATTTGGAACCTCGATTATAAGTTGTTCATCTGCATCACCTGAAATACTTAGTTCTTGTGAGTCACTACCAACAATAGGAAGAGCTGATGATACTTGCGAAACAAAACTCGCTAAAACTAAAAGC
>CAZDCS010000061.1:0-7403 GCA_964504015.1 uncultured Mariniplasma sp.
AATGCATTTCTAAACTCTAATAGTGATTGTTTTGACCCGAAAATAACTTTATCACATTTAGCGATAACTTCTTCTAGTTTCTTTGCTGTTAGCATTGCATATTTCTCTAGGTTTTCGATATTAATTTCAAAACGATAGTCTGAGCTCTTTTTAATTTTGTTTCTTATCTCATTTAATTTCATCAATTCTTTAATAAAGATGTCTACCTGCGACTTAGAGACAGAAAAGTCATAAATATAATCAACAAACTCTTTCATCAATCTAGAATCTGTGATAATTTCTTGGAAATTCTGCTTTTTTGAAATACTAAAAAAATGTCTAATACTACTTTCAAAAAACATCTGTAGTCTAAGAATAGACCTCTTGTTTTTTAATAAAAACAAAATCATAAACTGTTCATACAGTTTAATGATATTAATTTCATTGATCACTTTGTATAAAGCTAAATCCTCAGAACATTGTTCATATTTTTCAACTCTATATTCTTTTATTGTCTTAAGCTGATGTGCTTTTACTAAAAAAGAATTAAACCCAGACAGTAGTTTATTATGATCTTCAATGTATCCTTTTAGTTTCATAGAGTGCCGCGAGGTATCTGCTTTATGTTTTAGATCATACAAATACTGATTTGTAAGCCCGTAGCTCGCGAGCTCATCATCTGATTTACGCTTCTTGCCAATTGTTTTTAGTACTAATTCATACATTGAATCGAATATTATATAACTATATTCAAAATGCGAGAATACAATATCATTGTACAGCATCTCTACTTCACTAGCTTTTATTATATTTTCTTTTCTAAAGTCGACTTTCACAGTTAATTGATCTCCTTACCGCTTTTCACCCATAAAAAACACAGCTATTGTACCAGGGCCAGAATGTGCTCCAATAATTGGACCAATCAAATTATAAACTATTTTGCTAACACCATACTTATCTTTAATCATCTGTCCAACTTGTTTAGCTTCTTTTAAACAATCCCCATGTGCAATATAAACCGTTTGTCCACTACCTTCAGCAATTTGAATGCCGATTAGCTGAACCATCGCTTGCAGAGAAAACTCTCTACCTCGAGCTTTCTTAATTGGGACAAGCTTACCTTCATCACTGACATGTAAGATCGGCTTAACGCGCAATAAAGACCCTAGAAAAGCTGCGGTATCGCTTAAGCGACCCCCTCTTTTTAGTGTGCCTAGATCTTCTACAGTAAACAAATGACATAATTTTAGCTTGTTATTCTCAATCCAAGTAGCGACTTGTTCAATACTTTTGCCTTGTTCTTGTAACTCATATGCATAACTTACTAATAATCCTAAACCTGCTGATGCAGACAAAGAATCCACAATTACTATTTTTAAATCAGGATACTCGCTTTTCAGCTCATTAGCGGCAACTCGTGCTGATTGAAAAGTTCCGCTTAAAGCTGATGAAAAACAGATATATAAAATATCATGTCCTTTTTTTAGTAACGGTTCAAAAAACTTCATAAATTGACCAACATTGATCAATGATGTCTTAGCAATTTTTTCTTCTTTAAGCAGTTGATAAAAATCTTTTATTTTTAGTTGTCTTTCATCTGGATAGTGAAAAAATGTTTCGCCCTCAATTTCAACATGCATTGGAATTACTTCTAGCTTCATTTTTTGAACTTGTGCATTCGACAAGTCCGCACATGAATCAGTCATTAAAATAAAATTTTCCATAAAGCCTCCCCAGTTTCATATACAGGTATTATATAGGATTTAACCTTTATTAGCAATCAAAAAGACAATGTCTAGATGCATAAAAAAACCGCATTCACATGCAGCTTTTTTAAAACTTATATTTTCCTTACTAAAATCACATTTTCTATTGCTTTTATATTAGCTAAAACTTCGTTTGTAATATCACTATCACAATCAAAAACTACAACCCCATAACCAGCTTTTTGGACTTCTTTATATCCTTTAACTTTTGTTATAAGTTCTTTAACACTATTTAGCATTTCAATTCGATGATTGCTTACGCGATGTAACACTAAAATTCTGCCTAACGCTTTAAACTCACCTGGATCAACATCCGGATAGTTAACTGAGTTTTTAATAATACCTTTTTCTAAATAGTTTTCAATTTGGCTAATCGCCATTGATGCACAATTATCTTCTGCTTCTTTAGTCGAAGCCCCTAGATGTGGAATAGCAATTACACCGTCCATATTAGCTGTTTTTGCATTAGGAAAATCAGTCACATATGATCTAAGCTGATTATTAGCTAATGCTACTTTTAAGTCATCATCATTAACCAAACCATCACGAGCAAAGTTAAGTAGAACTACTCCGTTTTTCATTAATTTAAATGCCTCTTGATTAAACATATGTTTAGTATAAGTATTTAATGGCAAATTAAGACTAATAAAATCACACACAGCATATAACTCTTCTTTATCTTGAACTAATTTAATTTCTTCATCTAACATCGGTCTAATCGTATTAAGACGTTCCAGATTAAATTCAGCACCAATAACATTCATCCCTAAGGCGTGACACGCCTTAGCAAGCATAACACCAATCGCTCCCATCCCGATAATCCCAATTGTTTTACCACTAATCTCAGTTCCTGCAAACTGTGATTTAGCTTTTTCAATTGATTTTGAAATACCTGGATCTTCTTTATTAGCATTTAACCAGTTCATCCCACCATAAATATCTCTTGAAGCCAAAAGCATTCCTGCAATATTAATCTCTTTAACAGCATTAGCATTAGCACCTGGTGTGTTAAACACGACAATCCCTTGATCAGCATAGGGTTGAAGTGGAATATTGTTGACTCCAGCACCAGCTCTTGCTACTGCAAGAACTGAACTTGACAATTTTATTTCATGCATCTTAGCACTTCTAACTAAAATAGCATCCGCACTATTTATCTCATCAGTTAGTCCATATGATGAACACATTGACTTTAACCCAACTTTAGAGATGTTGTTTAAACAATGAATTTTTCTCATATTATTTGTTTCCTGCGTTCTTTTTAGCAAACTCTTTCATAAACTCGACAAAAGATCTAATACCACTAATTGGCATTGCATTGTATGTTGAAGCGCGCATTCCACCAATAGAACGATGACCTTTTAGGTTTACAAAGCCGTTTTCTTTTGCTTCTTTAATAAATAGAGTGTCTAGTTCCGCACTATTTGTTTTAAAACAAATATTCATCAAAGAACGATCTTGTTTAGCAACAAGAGCGCTAAACATTTCACTTTCATCCAAATAATCATATAACACCATAGCTTTTTCAATATTAATCTTTTGGATTGCTTTTAATCCACCTTGGTTTAATAACCATTTAAAAGCAAGACCACATAAATAAATTCCATATGTTGGAGGTGTATTATACATTGATCCAGCATCAGCATGAACTTTATAACGCATCATAAGTGGTGTTTGAGGTAGGTGTTCAGTTGTTAATAAATCTTCTCTAATAATGACAACTGTTACCCCAGCTGGTCCAATATTTTTTTGTGCTCCAGCATAGATTAAACCATATTTAGAGACATCTAGTGGTTCAGATAAAATAGATGAAGATAGATCAGTAACAATTATTTTTCCTTTTGTGTCAGGAAGTTCACTAAATTTAGTTCCATAAATAGTGTTATTTTCACAAATGTGAACATAATCAGCATCATCACTAAATTTAACTTTTTTCAAATCAGGGATATAATTAAAACTTTTATCCTCAGAACTTGCTACAACATTAATTTTTCCGTATTTTTCTGCTTCTTTAGCTGCCTTTTTTGACCAAGCACCAGTAACAACATAGTCAGCAACTCTATTATTGTTCATTAAGTTCATTGGAATCATCGCAAACTGTGTTGAAGCTCCACCTTGTAAAAACAATATTTTATAGTTTTTAGGAACATCTAGTAGTTTTCTTAAGTCTTTTTCTGTTTGATCAATAATCATTTGATAATCATGAGAACGATGACTCATTTCCATGACAGATACACCCGTTCCTTGGTAATCCATTATCTCATTTGCAGCTTGTTTTAAAACTGCCTCAGGCAAAATTGCTGGTCCTGCTGAAAAATTAATAGCTCTTTTCATCTTTCTTCTCCCTTTTATATTTAATCTTTAGTAATTAGATTACATTCTAGATAGTAGCGTTTAGAATCAGCACTCCCCATTGAAAATGATTTTCTTGGTAATACTTTACCCTTTTTAATATAAGGAAACAAAGCTTCTCTTTGAATACAAGGCATTTTGATTCCAATACTGTTTGGGTTTTTATCACATATTTCCCTTAAGTCTTTTTCACCGTGAATATAATCAATTGTCGTCTCTGGGTTTTTATCCATATATGTATCAATATAGTGTTGAATTTGCTCATAAGCTAGGGCAGAATTTCCAGGAATAAAGAACTTGGATTCTCCTGCTTGTTTTTCATAGATCCATGTTTCAACTTCGCGGTCGACCGCATGAAATAACCCCACTAAGAAATCTTGTTTCGCATTAAAGATAACCCGGTGAATCCCTTCAAAATGCAAGCCTTCATCATAGATATTTACTACTTCTACTAAGGAAAACCTTGCTGGGTGGTCTTTGATCTCACTATCTGTCAAATTCTTTTTAAGTTCGACCCAATGCGCCTTTGCAGTAGCAAGGCTGTGATTACCATCACCTGCAACAAACATCATTGGATCCCTTTGACCTTTAATTAGGTCATTAAATTTGGCTAACACAGGATCACAATCGGTAATTTTATAGGCTTTGATATGCCCACCATCCATATTAAGTGGGAAATCATATAAAACAGGATATTGACTACGAGTTTTGTATAATTGTTCGATAATGCTTCTTTTCACATCATCGACTAACAACATAACATGTGAAAGTTCAAATAGCGCTTTTTCTCTAATTTGAACACGCGGTGGAATTCGCTCAATAATTGTTTTTTCAGTGGTCCTTATTAATGGCTTTGAGCCTTCTTTATAATCATATGCTTCTAGATCAACTGTAATCATTAACCCTAAGCGTTTAGTTTGATCTTTCATTATTCGCTCAACTAAGATCATCGCTTCTCCGACTGGTTTTAGTAAACCTTTGTCAAGATAATCTTTCATATTTGTGTTAATTTTATTAATCATTGTTGGCGTAATACTTTCTAAGTAGACCTCAGGTAGTATTAACTGATATGTCGACGGACTACCTTCAACATAATCTTTTAGTTCATTCCAATATGCCGGCTGGCTTGTATATTGGTCACAAGCAATAACTGCCCACTTGTTTAGATTAATACCTGCTTTTGGTAATAATACATTGGGCACTTTAATTGGGTGATTCTTTGTTTTTAACATCATAAAAATGGCTCCTTTGGCTTTTTTGAGTCATTTGGTTTTAGCGTTAACCATATGTTAGCAATTAAACTTTATCACAGATAAATGACCACTAAATATTGCTAAATAATAGATTTTTTTAGTAGGCATAACATCGGTTGATTCATTATCGTAATTACCAATTTCATTGTAACATGAAAGCGTTTTTAGTGCAATAAGATTTATGCTATTTTTTCTATTTAAAAATATGTGCTTATTTAACTTTTTTTGACTCTCTAATCTCTAGGAATCTAACTCCAATTAGCAGTAAAACACCAACTAGAAAAGCTGATGCGCTAAAGTCAAATAACCATAAAGGCTTATAATCATAAATGAACCCTCCAGCCAAAGGGCCAATAATCATCCCGATGGAAAAAAACGAGATTCTTAACCCCATTATGCTTCCATAACGTCCCTTTTGGGCGTATTTAGCAATAAAGTTTTGTTCTAGTGGTAAGTAGATTGTTCTAAATATCACATAGATCATAAAAACTGTATACATTGTCACTAAAAAATTATAAGATCTAAAAACATAGAAAATAATTACAGCACTTATTATTTGTGTTATCGCAATAGTTGCCAATTGCTTTGGAAACTTAGCAAAGATTGGAACAATAAAAATGGTCGCAAATAAAGCAACAAAACCAGTTGCCATAACAAAGGTCCCTAACTGTTGAGGGTTAAACCCTAAAGTATCAAAATGAACATCGATATATTTGCTAATATTAATACTACCCATTGTCATAAAGGTAAGTGATAGAAAAAAGAGTAATAGGCTTGGTTTAAGCTTAGTGATATCCTTTAAGCCTTGAATAAATGAAGGCTTATCTTCGGTAATTATATCGGCATCATAGTTTTTCAACATAACCATGACAACTCCAACATAAAGGGTGTTTGCTAAGGCTTGTATCAAAAATATTATCCGCAAATCACTTGTCCCTAACAAGTTGATAAAAAATGGTTCTGTTGAAATAACGCCCCCAATAAAATAACCTAATGAAGCTCCAACAGTAAAAGCTGCAGCTGAATATGCTAAGTGTTTAGCGCGGTTTTGAGGAGTTGAATTTTCAATTAGCATACTTGTCATTAATGTAATCGATGCTACAACACCAAAGCCGCTTAAAAAGCGGAAAAAGATCATTAATAAAGGATTGGTTGCATAACCGAAAAATAGTTGTCCTAAGCTATACATCAAGAGGCCAACGACAATATAGATTCTTTTTTTGCCGCTATCGCTTAAAATCCCCCAGATTGGGCCACCAATCATTAAGCCTAGGCTCATTGAAGCAAAAAAAACACCAAACATATAGTCTGAGATTCCAAGTCCTCTAACAAAAGCAGGAGTGATTGGATGCCCTAGGTTATGAATGACGCCTTGGGTGAAAGTAAAGATAATTACTAGTAATACGATTTTTTTCATAATGCCTCTTTTTGGTTGTTATTGTGCTACTAGCTAATTGTATCATTAATTTGCTTGATTTTTAGTTATAATGTCTTTTTTCATCCAATAGGTTACTGGGAAAAGCCAATACAAGCGAGTTTTTTTAACAATTACAAACCCTAGTTTTTCATATAGTTTAAGTGCGGCTTTGTTTTTAATTCTAACATCTAAAAAAAGTTTGCTTATCTGATCGCTTTCTGCTCTTTTAATCGCATCATTTAAGAGCTTTGAACCAATGCCTTGTCCCCTGGATTCTTTATCAACACAAAGTGCTTGAATATATCTTCCTCCTTCAAGATTGTGCCAAAAGGTAGGGATTAAAAAAAGTTGGTTAATAGCTAGTGCCATTAGCGGAAAGAATGAAAATGCTTTTTTAAAATCTTTTGCGGGTTTGAGTTTAGTTTGATCGTCTTCTTCAAGTAAAATACCTCTTATTTGTTTATCGGTATCAATTGTGATAAAGCGGTAGGAAAAGGGATTGTTTTCTAGCGAGATAAGTTTAGTTAGCCTTAAAATAGCTTTTTTTTCTTTTCCAAAGAGGAAAGGAAAGAGAAAGTCATCAGTTTGATAAAGTATTTTTGCTACTTGGGTTAAGTCGTCTATTGTTTTTAGTTT
>CAZDCS010000062.1:0-7396 GCA_964504015.1 uncultured Mariniplasma sp.
TTGAAACCGCTGTTTTTCAACGAAACCAACCCCACCAAAAAACAGGAATATAAAAGGCAGATTGATAAACTGATAAGTGAAATAACCAGCGGCCATACGGAATTTGATTTTGAGGTGTATTTTTCGGAAGTGTTCCACGAGAAAGGCGGGTTTGATGTGGTGATTGCCAATCCGCCGTACATTACTATTGCTTTAGGTAAAAAACAAAAGTTCTTCTCAGATGATGAAGTGGCCTCACTCAAACAACATTTTAAAGAAGTATATGAATATAAAGGTAATAGCTTTTCCCTTTTCTTCGCAAGGTCAATTGTTCTTCTAAACAGAAATGGCGTGTTGGCATTCATTACTCCGAATACAATGTTATTAAATTCTACACTCCAAAAGACAAGGAGATACATTCTTAACAATTGCAGTATTCAAAATTTAGTTAGTATAACGGACGGAGTTTTTGATAGTGGTGAAACAGGTGGAGATTTGATCTCGATATTGAACAAGAGCCAAAAAGATAACAGTATAGTAAAAACAATCGAGATTAATGATCTGAACGACTTTAATTATGAGCTAAATTTCAATGAAGTAGAGACATCCTATTATGATGAGGTAGAAGGAAACAAATTCTACTTAGAATTAAACTCATTAAAATTGATGAAAAATATCAGTAATAATTCATTAACATTAGGCGACATTATTAAGTTTTATCAAGGAATAATCACAGGCGACAATAAAAGATTTCTCTCCGATCAAAAATTAAATAGGAATTATTATAAGATACTGCGAGGACGTGATGTTCATAAATTCTTTTATACTTTCGGAGGAACTTATGTGCATTTCGATAAAAATATATTATGGAGTAACACAAATGAACAATTATTTCAATCTAAAGAAAAACTAATAAATCGACAAACAGGCGCTGACCTTATTGCTGCTTATGATGATGAAGGCATGTTTACCCTTGATAGCACCCATATTCAAATTTTAAAGAATAAACGTTTTAATTTAAAATATATTTTGGCATTATTTAATTCAGCACTACTAAATTTTTATTATCACCAATTTGTTAGAGAAGAAGGAAGAGTTTTCGCACAAGTTAAAACAATAAATTTGAAAACACTTCCAATAAGAGATATCCCGATTGAACAACAAAAACCCTTTGTCATACTCGTCGATCAAATTCTTGCAGTAACCAAAGATGATGACTATCTGCAAAACCCACAAAAACATGCCAAAGTAAAAGCTCTTGAAACAGAAATCGACCAGCTCGTTTACAAGCTCTACGACCTTACTTCTGAAGAAATAGCAATTATAGAGGGTGAAAAGAAGTAAACTCACAAAGAGGATTAAAATGTTTTTATCAGAACTAAAAATTTGGAACTTTAGAAAATACGGCTCTGGTGATGACGGTGCTCCCGGATTATATTCAAAGCTTGACAAGGAGTGGATTGATGAAGTAAGGTATTATTACTGATGGAGTTGGACTGAGAGGAACGCCTAGCGTTAGATTCAAGTATCCTTTAATGGGATCTCATGTCCCTGTAGCACTATAACTCATGTAAGCTAAAGGTGTTGAGCGAGCAAAAATGTTACAAATTCGAGAAAACAAAAGATGTCGCTTAAAAACTCATTTGTTTGCTATGTCTCCTCCCCTTGAGGTGGGAGGATTGAGGTGGGGGTGAACAGAAAATACCTCTGCTCCCTACCACCCATAACTGAAGCATTACTGTAATCATGAGATATTACTTGACATATGATTTGTGATAAGGAATATATTGTAAAATACTTAAATAACATCAAACAAAAAGCTGGAGCAAGATACACTCCAGAATTAAATGTTGATCTCCCCATCTCTGAAATATTCGATGGAATCAGCAGGACTGATAAATTCTATACAACAATTAGAGAAAAATACGGTGAGTTGCTTCGTGAGTTTAGGTATGTAACCTCTAAATACGAAAAAGATGAATTACAGAATAATTATGACCAAACTAAAAAAGCAATTGATACAGTTTTCAGACTTATTGAGAGCATAAAAAGCTATGACACGAATCATATCCCTTGGGATAAAATCCAAAAGCAAACTAAAGAATTACATGAGAATTTGTGGGAATTTACTGACAAGCTAAGAAAAGAAAAAGATCAAGTAAAAGACATAAAACCTGCGCCAAGAAAAGATGGTAGTTATCAGCAATCACCTTCTGAACAATTTAACTCAGATATTTATCATATCCATAGAACTCAAGGATTAATTCGTCATTTTGAAGAATTATCATCAAGTACAAAAGCAAGACTTTCAAATCATCCATTATTACTCTTAACTGGTTCCGCAGGAACGGGTAAAACACATCTATTGTGTGATGTTGTAGAACACAGAATAAAAAACCAGAAAGATATCTTGCCAAGTTTTTTGGTGTTTGGAGAGTTTTTTTCAAATGAAAAAGATTTTTGGTCTCAAGTTTTGGAGCAGTTAGGACTTGGCAACTCAACAAAAACCAAAGATGATTTTCTAAAAACACTAGATGATTTTGGAAATAAAGCGAATTGTCGTTCTCTATTCATAATAGACGCCTTAAACGAAAACATTTCACACGCTTCTGATTTCTGGAAGAATAATCTCAACCATATCATTCAAGAGATTAAAAAATATCCAAACATAGCCTTGATTGTAAGTGTTCGTTCAGGCTTTGAAAACGAGGTATTTACAGAAAAACAAAAATCACTTTTTATTCACGAAGAACATCATGGTTTTCGTTTTAGAGAATGGGAGGCGGTAAATAAATTCTTTAAAGCATTTTCTCTCCCCCTTCCTGAAATCCCTCTTTTAATGCCGGAGTTTCAAAATCCATTATTTTTATTGTTATTTTGCAAAGCTTTTGAAAAGAGAACAAACAAGAAGAAGAAACAAGTTTTTAGAGGGCACGAAGGAGCCACATATATTTTTGAGTCTTTTGTTCTTAATGCAACCGATATTATTGCAAAGGAATTCAAAATTGAAAAAGATAGATTCAAAAGTCGAGCATATCGTATATGGAGCGAAATTATCAAAGAAATAGCCAGTGAAATGGTTAATCAAAATGATGACAGGATACGAGAAGAAGAATTAAATGCAATTATCAAAAAAGCATATCCCCAAGTCGACATTGGAAGATATGCACAGGCACTTGAAAGCAATATGCTTATTATGAAAGTCCCTAGATATATAAAGGGTGAAAGGGATAATGGTTTTGATGTTAGATTTCCATTTCAAAAATTCAGCGACCACTTACTTGGAAGATATATCTTTAAACAATATGAAGATGAATTTGGTAAACGAAACAAAAACCTTGAAACTGCCAAGAAGTTTTTTTCAAAGAGAAGAAAGCTCGGTAAATTTTTATCAAAGACTTATAATAGAGGAATCATAGAGGCATTATCAATTCAATGCCCCGAACAATTAAAAGGCATTGAGTTTATTGAAGTCGCACCGTATCTGATCAAATCACACTATCTTGCCCAAGTAACAGAAGAAGCGTTCGTAGAAAGTCTTATTTGGAGAAATCCAAAAGCGTTTTCAAAAAATGGAAGAAACGCTCTCAAAGTCATAAATCAGAATATTATCAGAACAGAATCAGGTCACAATCAACTATTGAATGCTTTTTTGTCAGTTGCTCCAATTCCGAATCATCCTTTTAATTCTGAATGCTTACATCAACATCTTTCCAATTTTTCAATGCCACAAAGAGATTCTTGGTGGTCAACTTTTCTACATTATCAGAATGGCGAACAAGGAGCAGTTGATAGGCTTTTGCAGTGGTCTTGGTCTGATCAGGAGAAATCCCATATAGGGAATGATTCTATTTTTGTAACCTCTATTGCTCTTGCTTGGTTTCTGACAACTCCAAACAGATTCGTAAGAGATAAAGTCACAAAAGGGCTTGTTTGTTTATTGCAACACAGGATCCACTTGCTTCCAAAGTTTCTTGAACAGTTTAAAAATATAAATGATCCATATATTACCGAAAGACTTTTCGCTGTCGCTTATGGTTGTGTTTTAAGAAATCAAGAAGACAAAGAAAATCTAAAAATTCTTGCTGAATGGATTTATAAAAACACCTTCAAAAATAATAAACCTCCAATTCATATACTACTGCGTGATTATGCTCGTGGAGTTATTGAAGTGGCACTAAGTAGAGGCATTAAACTCAAAATAAATAAAGGGAATATCAATCCACCCTACAAAAGCACATGGCCAAAAAGAATCCCCAGTGAAAGGGTTTTAAAGAAGAAATTCTATCCAGAAGACTTTTTTAAAGACAAAACAAAAGATAGAGGTTTCTTGGATATTTGGTCGTCGGTTATGAGCTTTGGAGATTTTGCGAGATATGTTATCGGAACCAATAGTAATATGTGTGAATGGAGTGGAAGAAAATTAGGAGCATCAGAGCCAAACAGAAAAAAACTTTTAGAAGAGTTTAAACAACAATTGACTGCTAAACAAAATGAATTATTGGAAAAAGCAACGAACCCATTTCTTGGAATTGATTTACCCGAAATACTTAAGCATATTGCAGTTGTTGACCCAAGTACTGAAAAGAAATTAAGTGAAGAGGAGATAAAACAACAAGAAATTGAAGAGAAAAAGAAACAGCAAAAAGCGGTTGTTGAATTTGAAAAGTCCTTGCAGGAAGTTAAGAGGTCATATTTTCAAAAAGAAATTAAACCTTTTCTCGATGACCGTGGTGGCGTAAACGACCCCTTGGAGAGATTTGATCTTAAAATTGCTCAAAGGTGGATTTTTAATCGTGTTGTAGAGTTGGGCTATGATCCAAAATTACACGGAGAATTTGATAACAGGGCTAACCGTTATGACAACAGTGGAAGATCTGAACATAAAGCAGAAAGAATCGGTAAAAAATATCAATGGATAGCTTACCATGAATTTATGGCTTTGGTTTCTGACCATTTTGAATTTAAAGGTGATAGCTGGAGCGATTCAAAAGAAGAATATAAAGGAGCATGGCAACCTCGCATCAGAGATATTGATACTTCTTTTATTTTGCAAAATGATGAGCATATAAAAAACTCGGCAACTTTTTCTCAATGGAAAACAAGCCATGGAGACTATGACGCATGGGAGAAAACAAAATCCGATGTAGATTGGATGAAATCGCGTAAGGATTTACCAAATCCGGAAAACATAATCCAGATTGTTGATGATAATAAGAAAGAATGGTTAATGCTTGAAGGTTTTGTAAAATGGGAAGAAAAAACACCCCCAGAACATAAAAAATATGATATTCCAATTAGAGAAGTTTGGTATATGATTAAAAGCTACATTGCAAAAAAGAATGATGCTAAGAAATTTTTCGAGTGGGCTAAAAAACAATATTTTATGGGAAGATCGATGCCTGAATCTCATGCTTTCTATGAAACTTTTCTCGGTGAGTATCCAAACTCTGTAGCATTTCAAGATTTAAGAGGTGATTACAATATTTGGACAAAATCAGGAGGAGGCAGTAAGGGTTTGCCAGTTCCAGTTGTTGTTACTGACGATTCTTATTTGAATGAATTTACCTTGGATTGTTCTCATAGTGGTAGTGTGTCTGTTAAGCTCCCTTGTAAATGGCTTGTAAATGAAATGAAATTACATCATAAAAATCTTGACGGGAGATTTTATGACAAAAAGAAAAATCTGATAACTATTGCGACCAGTGTTTTTGAAGAAAGTATTCCATCAGCATTGCTAATTGATAAACAGGCATTAATCGATTTCTTGGATAAAAATGGATATACAATTTTTTGGACATTATTGGGAGAGAAACAATTGATTGGAGGAAGTCATTCCAGAGAGGATTTTGTTGGAAGATTGCAAATAAGTGGTGCTTTTACAATAGACAGGAAAGGAAAACTTGTTGGAAATTATCGTGCCAAGTTTAATAATTAAAAGGCAGTATAACATCTATAAAGCCCCTGGATGTCAAGGGCAAAAAATCCATAACTTGAGCCAAGAGGAAGAAAAGGGGACAACGCCCTTTCTTTATTATGCCACGTCAAGCAAGAATAGCAGTCCCTGGAATCCCTACCATATAATACAGCGAGGGAACTATCGACAGGTAGTTTTTGAAGCTGAAGCTGATTATAATAACTACTTATTATGGCTAAAAGAATATTCGGAGAAGTATGATTTAGGTATTCTTGGATATTGTTTGATCAATTCCGGGGACAGTTCACTTAACTATTTAAACATCTCCACTATCCCCTGTGGACAGAAAAGGACAGACACTTTAATAACAGGTATGTTGATTTATGTAGCCACGGTATAACTATTAGATGGTATGTATTTTACAGCTTGGCAGGCAAAACAAATAAGAAATTTAAAAGAAAACAGTTTTTCTTTGCAGTAATAAAAGTACCTTTGTGAAAATATAGCAACCACATAATATATAATGTTAGAAGTAAATAAAAATACAGAAAAAATAATAAGACTGTTGACAAAAGGCACACAATATGGTATATTTTAAACAGACATGAAATTATTTGAATGGGATGATGACAAAAACGATAAACTTAAGCATGGCAGGGGTATTTCCTTCGAAGAGGTAGTTTT
The DNA here is from genome assembly GCA_964504015.1 of uncultured Mariniplasma sp. Lineage (GTDB taxonomy): Bacteria > Bacillota_I > Bacilli_A > Acholeplasmatales > Acholeplasmataceae > Peloplasma. Next base: position 6,581 of record CAZDCS010000062.1, read on the forward strand.
TTATATCGCCAATGATTTTATACTTGATATTGTGCCTCATCCGAATCAAAATAGATATCCCGGTCAGAAAATGTTTATAATAAACATAGATAATTACGCATACTTAGTTCCTTTTATTGAAAAAGAAGAAGTAATTTTTCTAAAGACCATTATTCCTAGTCGTAAGGCTACGAAAAAATACTTAAGGGGGTGATGAATATGAAATTGAACAAAGAAGAAAAAGAAGTTTTGCATGCTTACGAAAAAGGTAATTTCTCCTCTGTGCCCAACCTAAGAAAGGAAATTGCAAAATATAAGGATTATGCCAAAGATACATTGCAAAAGAATAAACGTATCAATATTCGCATTTCAGAGCGGGACCTGATACATATACAAAGAAAAGCAGTTGAAGAAGACCTACCTTATCAAACTTTTATTTCTAGCATATTACACAAATTTATTAATGGAAACCTTGGCGGAAAAACATCTTAACCTTATAACACCTATAAGGCCCCCGGTGTCAAGAGAAAAAAGACCCCCTGAAGGGTAAAGGGGACAGACACCTTTTTAATTGACAAACAGTTATCCTTTTATTTTTTAGCTTCAACTACCTCAAAATCTTTAGTTATTAAGAGATCTGTTAGCGGTCTAAGGGATTGTACCACTTCGTGTTCTCTTTGTAATACCTGAGCCGCGGAATTAATGGGACACCATACTTAATTATCAGAAAAAGAGGGCCAAAGCTATTTTTCTTGAGACACAGACGATGGGCATAGCTTTATGGCATCTGACTATTTTAAATATATGTTTAAAATAGCTTGACTTTTTAAAATAGTG
>CAZDCS010000063.1:0-4413 GCA_964504015.1 uncultured Mariniplasma sp.
CTGATTTTTGCACAAAAAAAGTGCTTATCAAGATGATAGCACCGTTTTTTTTGTTATTTAACTGCTTGTTTAAGTAGTTTTCCTGCTCTAAATGCTGGTGATTTTTGTTCTGGAACAATAATCGTTTCCCCAGTTCTTGGGTTTTTACCAGTTCTTTTAACGCGATTTCTAACTTCAAAAGTTCCAAAGCCAGTAACAACAACTTTTTCGCCTCTTCTGCCTAGAGTTTCAGAAACTGTATCGGTAAATGCTCTTAGTACCTCTTCAGCAACTTTTTGTGTTACTTCAGCGCGGTTAGCCATTACGGCAATTAATTCTGTTTTATTCATTTAAATTCCTCCCTATTTTTATTCATTATACCAAAGAAGGCTTAGTTTTGCAAATTTTTAGTAAAATTAGCCACCTATTATTGGCTTTATAAAGCATTTTATTAAAAATCTTCTGCTTTTAGGTCTCTTGCTAGTAGTTTTGCAATTGCATGCTCCACTTTTGTTTGACCTTTAATCACTTCATAAGCCACGTTTATCATCGGTAATTCGATGTTATAGACTTTAGCTAGATGATGCATCGCTTCAATTGTTCTAATGCCTTCAATTGTTTGTTTTTGACTTTGATACACTTGCTCAATTGAATAACCTTGACCAATCTTTTTACCAGCGGTAAAATTGCGCGAGTTCTCAGAAGATGCTGTTACAATCAGATCCCCAATACCAGCAAGTCCAAAAGCAGTTTCTCTTCTTCCACCCATTACCTCAACAACCCGAATAATTTCAATGATTCCTCTTGTAATAACGGCTGCTCTTGCATTTTCACCTAAGCCTAGACCAGTACAAACACCAGAGATAACAGCGATCGCATTTTTAACTGCTCCGCCAAACTCACAACCGATTAAATCGGTTGCTGTATAAACTCTTAAATATTTATCATTAGAAAAGAGTTTTTGGATTTCTTGAGCTAGTTTGAGATCATTACTAGCACTAACTAAAAGTGTTAGTTTTCGAATAATTACTTCTTCAGCGTGTGAAGGCCCTGTTAAGACAACAAAGCCTTGTAGGTGTTGTTGTTTTATTTCTTGTGTGACAATTTGGCTGACACGGTTTAATGTATCAGGCTCAATTCCTTTTGAAACATTAATAAAAACACTTTTATTAGTTAAAAGCGGGTTAATCTGCTTTAAAACTAAGCGAATTGCCTTAGTTGGCAACGCCAACAAATAATAATTAGAAAATGCAATTGCTTCTTTTAAGCAAGTAGTCGCTTTAATAGTAGTTGGTAATACTGTTTTAAAAAATGGGTGTTCACCTTTGTTAATGCTTTTAACAGCTTCAGCGTTTAGATCATAGATTAAAACTTGGTGAGAATTATCAATTAACACTTGTCCTAGAGTTGTCCCCCAAGCTCCACCACCAATGATTGAAATTTTCATTTTAAGCCTTCTTTCTCAACAATAGCTTGATTGGTGTTCCTGTAAAGTCAATGCCTGCTCTAATTTGATTATTAATATAGCGTAAGTAAGAAAAATGAACAAAATCAGGGTTGTTAACAAATAAAATAAAAGTCGGGGGTTTAATAGCTACTTGTGTTACATAATTAAACTGCGCTTTACCTCTATTAAAAATCGGGGTTGGATTCATCGCGGTCGCGTCTTGAATTAAATCATTAATAACACTTGTCTGCACTTGTTTATGAAAGTTTTCAAAAGCGAGATTAATCGCTGGAAAAATTGTATGTATTCTTTGATTGTGTTTAGCAGAGATAAACACAATTTGTGCATAATCTAGGAACTTAAATTCTTCTCTAATCTTTCTTGTCATCTTTTTCATGGTTTTATCATCTTTTTCAATTAGATCCCATTTATTAACAACAATAACAACCGCTTTTGCATAATCAGTAATATATCCAGCAACATGTTTATCTTGCTCGATAACACCTTGTTCGCCGTCAATAATAAGCAAAGCTACATCACTGCGCTCAAGAGCGCTTAGCGCTCTAATAACGCTGTATTTATCGGTGTTTTCATAGATCTTACCGCGCTTTTTAATTCCTGCTGTATCAATTACGACATATTGTTTTCGATCTTTTTTAAATTGCGTGTCAATCGCATCTCTAGTCGTTCCTGATATTTCACTAACGATAACTCGCTCTTCGCCTAAAATAGTATTAACTAAAGAAGATTTTCCGACATTCGGGCGCCCTATAACACTAAATGAAATAATATCTTGAGCATATTGGACTTCATCTTCTGTCATATGCGTAATCGCTTGATCCAAAAGATCACCAATCCCAATCCCGTGATGACTACTAATTGCTGTTGGATCCCCTAGTCCTAGAGCATAAAACTCATAGATGTTTTGGACTTGTGCAAGATCATCAATTTTATTAACAGCTAATAAAACCGGTTTATCGGTTTTATATAATAGTTTAGCAATATAATAATCGCTATCGGTTAACCCGCTTTTACCATCAACAACAAAAATGATGATATCAGCTTCATCCATCGCCATTTGTGCTTGTGCTTTAATTTGTTTTAAAAAAGGAGCATCGCCAATATCGATGCCCCCTGTATCTATCACTCTAAAGTTCTTTGTCAGCCATTCAGCTTTCGCGTATAAGCGGTCACGAGTAACTCCTGCTTCATCGTCTGTAATTGATAATCTAGAACCAACTAAGCGATTAAACAAACTCGATTTTCCAACATTGGGGCGGCCGACAATTGCAATTTTATAAGGCATAATAATCCTACTTACTTTTTGTTTTTAAATTGATCTTCAAAGAGGTCGCCAAGTGTTATTTTTTGACTTTCTTCTTCATCATCAAGATATTTTTCAAATGAATCACGTTCACTTTTTTCTAAAACACGACGAATCGACATTTTTAATGACCAATTAGACCGGTTCGCTTCTAAGACAATAGCTGTTACCTCATCACCTTTAGCAAAATAATCCTCTGGGCGTCCGATTTTTTCAGTTGCTAGTTCACTTAAAGGGATAAATGCTTCAACACCTTGAACAATAACAACTACCCCTTCTTTACCCACAGACTCAACAATAGCTTTAGCAACTTGTCCGCGTTTAATTGTAACATTTTTCCAAGGGTTATCTTCTAATAGTTTTTTTGATAAGGCAATTCTGTTTTTCTTTGGATCAAGGGCAATAACGCTTAGCGTTATTTCATCGCCAATTTTGACATAAGAGTCAAAATTGTCATTTGGATTCCAAGAAAACTCATTTTTATGAAGTAATCCTCTAACATCTTTAGCAATTTCGACAATAATTCCAAACGGTAACTTTTGAAAAACTGTCCCAGTTACTTGAGCGCCAACTTCATGGGTGTCATAAAACTCTTCATATGGTGTTTTCAATAATGCTTTCATTGACAAATCAAGACGATTTCCTTCTTTTTTAATAATCTTAACTTCAATTTCTTGACCCAGTTTTAGAGCATCTCCAATTTTTTCAATTCGGTAATGGCTAACTTGTGAAATGCGAAGTAGTCCAACAACATGTTCAAAACGAACAGTTGCTGCGTGAGCTTCCATTTTATCAACAACACCTTTTAAGATGTCTCCTGTATTAATTTTTTCTAGTTCATCTTGACGAGCTTTCAGTCTTTGAGCATAAGCTTCTTGTCTTTGTTTTTCGAAAATTGTTTTTCTAGAAGCCACTATTCTCTTGCTTCTACCTTTGATAATTGCCTCAATAATTTGAATTTCTAAGACTTTACCTCTAAGTGAATCTTTATCTTTTACTAGATCGTAATCTAGTAAGCTATAAGGTAGGAAGATTTCATTTTCTAAATAGACTAAAATGATCCCTTTATCTAGAACTTGTCTAACTCGCGCTTTAATTGTTTCTTTTGATTCAACTAATGCTTGAATTTTTGTAAACTTTTCTTCAATTAAAAGCGGAAGTCTAGACAAAAGAATTTGAGCAGGTTCGTTTGTCATTTTTTGAACTCGTGCTTTAACAACTTGTCCAACTTCGACTAACCCAATAAAAGTTGGTGGTGCTGGTTTATCATAGTTGTCTAGATGAATCTTTCCCTCTGTATAGTATTGTACATCTAAATAGATTGTGTTTTCTTCGACTACCACTACAGTACCCTCAACTACTTGTCCTACTCTTAACCCTTTAATTTCTTCCATGATTGTTCTCCTTTTTGTCGGTCAATCCGATAATTATTTCTACCACTTGGTTAATTGTCAATTTTGTTGTATCTAGTTCAATAGCGTCATCTGCCTTTTTTAAGGGTGATTCTTTTCTTGTTGAATCTTTTTGATCACGAATTTCAATATCGTGAATGACTTGCTTGATTCGCTTTGATTTTATATCACTTTCTTTTAAGCGACGCTTGGCGCGTTCTTCAACATTGGCTGTCAAATAAATCTTTAAATTAGCGTTAGGCAAAACAACT
>CAZDCS010000063.1:4423-7038 GCA_964504015.1 uncultured Mariniplasma sp.
CCATGACGATATCCCCCCTAAGGGCTGCTTGTTTTTGCAATTCAACAAGTTTTGTTCTAACATATGGAAAGCTTGCTACTAATGATACTTGTTTTGTTACTTCCCTACTTCTAATTAGCTTTGAAACATTTCTAGAATCAATATATATTTTATTATTTGAATAATGTATTTTAGTGGTCTCCAAAAAACTATAGGTTGCATTATCTTTAAGATCGCTTCGTGATTCAAGAGCAATAAGTGTTACCGCTCTATACATTGAACCAGTATCGATATGTGTCCAGCCTAATCGTTTAGCTATTAAAGAACTTATAGTGCTTTTACCTGATCCGGCAGGTCCGTCGATTGCTAATTTATATCCAGGCATTTTTCCCTCCATACAACAATAATTATAACATAATATTACCATTTTTTTTGTTCTTTTTAGTTTTTCGCTTGCGAGTTTGCATATAATTTCTTAATTTCATGTATTTTTAAAGGCCGGTAGGTTCCGCGACCTATTTTGTCTAATGTTAAAAAGTCATATCTAATTCTTGTTAGTTTTTTAACAGGATATCCCAAAGCTTGCATCATTTTTCTGACTTGCTTGTTTTTTCCTTCAATAAGGGTGATTGACAATAGCGTGCTTTGATGATTTTTATCAAGTTCTATTAATCTCACTTCTTTAGGTATCGCTAGATAGTCATCATTAATAACAACGCCTTTTCTGAGCTCAACAACTTTTTTTCTAATAACGATACCTTCGACTCTGACAAGATACTCTTTTTCCATTTGATGTTTAGGGTGGGTCATTAATTTAGTAAACTCACCGTCATTTGTTAAGATTAATAAACCTGCCGTATCATAATCTAGTCTTCCTACAGGATATAACCGTGTATCTTTATGTTCAATATCTAAAAGGTCGATAACTGTTTTTCTAGATTTATTATCAGAAGTTGTACTAACATACCCTGTTGGTTTGTTTAACAAAAAATAAAGATGCTTAGCCATCTCAATTGGTTTACCATCTACTTCAATTTTATCTTTTTTATTAACTTTAAAACCTAATTCTTTGACAATAATGTCATTAACTTTAACTCGGCCATCTAGAATTATTAGTTCAGATTTACGCCTTGAAGCTATATTAGCATGTGCTAAGACTTTTTGTAATCTCTCCATTTTTACCACCTTTAATAGTATAGCATATTTTTTAATAAAAACACCTCCAAAGTAGCTTACTATAATTAAATAATCATAATCTAAGTGATTACTTTCTTTTTTATAGTGTCTACTTTAGAGGTATCTATCATAAAATGATAGTTAAAGCCTCGGTTTTCTTATTAGAAATATTTTATTCTTCTTCTTTTTCAGGATTCCAGTCGTGTCTAAACAAGACAACAACAGCACCAATACCAGCACCTAAAACAAGTCCAATAGCACTAAACATTACTTTAGAAATATCTGGTTCGTGTGTGGGAATCATAAGTGGTCTAATTGTATGGGTAGTGATAAATTCATTATATTCTCTTAATAAAGTATTTGCATCTTCGATAATAGAGGCGAAACTCGCATCAGCAGAAGCAATAGCTTGTTCAACTTTTAGGATTTCAGCAGCCATTCTTTGGGGAGTAACAACGAAATTAGGATCATTGCCCTCAAGGCGGTCTATTCTTAGTTGCAAGTGCGCAATGTCATTAGTTAATTCTGAGACTTGCAAGTTTAGTTCAACTAAATTAGCCAATAATGTATTATAGAAAGTTTCAATTTCTAATATTTGAGTAGGATCCATCCCAGGAATAATAATTGTAGTAGTGTTTCCGCTAAAATTAGTAATCATTGCTTGAGCATCAACTACATTATCTTGTGCTTTGGCAAGTTCTAACTCTTTTAGCTCAATTTGATATAGATAACTTGTGATTCTAAATTCTTTATCTCTTGTCAATAAAAATGTGGTTGTTCTTGAAGATATTTGAGCAAGTTCAATTTGTCTAATCAAACTTGTTCTAACTAAAATATCACCAAAGCCAATACCTAAAGAATTAGACACGAACCCTGAATCAACTTCGACTCTATTGTTAATAATCTGTTCTATAAGTGTTGCTTGTGTTGCTAAAATTATATGTATTTCAACAAAATCTAGAACTGAAAAATCAGTGTCTGTAAAATCTAGTATAACATTTTGACTAATAAACTTTCTTTCAAAAGACGCTCGATACTGATTGATAATGTTACTTAATAACTCTGATGATTCTGAAACTGACAATCCAAGTGTTCCATTATCAATTGTTATTTTAAATTCAGTCGGGAAAAAAGTAATCTCTTCTCCCTCTTTTAGAGCAGTTTCAATTAATGCTGCAATATTGTTTGGAACAATTGGCATCATGGTTAAGTTTTTTCTAACATCTGCTGCTGATAAGTTAGCTAATTCAGATTCTTCTATAGCTAGTGTAATAGTATAGGGATCAATTGTATTACTGTGATCAAACCTTGTTCCATTAGGGTATTCTCCCCTTGTTATTCCTTCCCATTGTAATGACACAACAGTAGCAACTTTTGCTGTTTTACCCTCATAAATTACAGCTCCTACTAAAGCTACCATGAAAAACAGAATAGTCGCTGCTATAATAATCTTTCCTCTC
>CAZDCS010000064.1:0-6966 GCA_964504015.1 uncultured Mariniplasma sp.
GGGGTATTTCTTGATGTAGAACTCTCTTCATTGCCTTGGGCTTTGATGCCTATTCCTTTGGCGGTTGCTTATGGCCACTTACGCTATAAAAACAATAAAATAGGGGTAGCCGACGATCTAACTTACTTCTCGCGTAACGGCTTTATTAGAAAAAGTTCCATTATTAAACTAGAAGCTATTCAATCAGCAGTAGTACTTCGCTCGTTTTTTCAAAAACGAAAAAAAATCAATAGTTATCGTGTGAACATATGGGGGTCTATATTTAATCAAATGATTAATATAGAGGATATTGATGATGAATTTGAAAAAGAGTTTTTAGCGAAACTCTAAACTAAAGAAACGGACCTAAATAGTTTTTTGACGAAAAACTAGAGATGTCAATGGATATTATTGCCTAATCTAGGTAAAACCAAAGGTCCTCTTATTTATGAGGGCTTTTTTAGATGTCTTTATTTAGCAAATGCAAGTTCTTACTACCTATAAAAAAAGGCTCCAACGGTTAATTAATAAAACACTGATTTATCAAAATTAAGAGCTTCAAACATAGTATCAATATTTTTAAGCATACTAGCACTTATCTGGACCATTTAATTGTGTTATCTAAAAATAAAAGTTATGTTAGTTATTACACTAAGCATAATATTGTTAAAACATAGTGAAATGAGATATAATAATAGTTAGAATAGGAGTGACAGTTATGGATACAGTTAAAAAGATTAAGGAAGTTTTAGAATCCACGCGAGAGTTTTTGCAAAGCGATGGCGGGGATATCGAATTTATTGATTTTAAAGATGGACTTGTCTATGTGAAAATGATGGGAGCATGCGTTGGTTGTTCAGCTCTTAGTTCGACTCTATATGATGGTATCGAAAGCATCTTAGTTGCTGAAGTTCCTGGTGTTATCGGAATTGAATTAGTCCAATGATAAACAAACATAATACACTTAATGAAGTTATCAAAAAACACCCATCTTTGGTGGATGTTTTTCGTGTTAATGGCTTTAAAGGTCTTGATAATGAAATGATTATGAGACAAATAGGTAATATTGATCTAGAAACAATTCTTAAACGAAAAGAAATAGGGGTTGATGCGTTTATTGATATGCTAAACGGTCATATTAATCAAGGTGATGATATCGATGTTACCCTAAGTGAAAAAACACACCGGGAGGGCAATATCAATATTGTTGGTATCCTTCCATGCCCTGTTAGAATCCCCTTATTAGAACAAGTTAATAAGTTGCCAAATATTGATAAGATAAACTACACTTTAAAAGCAGCCAGCGAAGGAGTTGATTGGCTTCAAGATCAGATTAGAGTTACTAAAAAAGAAACACTAGCTGATATTTATATCAGCGCCGGCTTTGGTTTATTTTTTGAAGACACATTAATGAAGAAATTTAGAGATGATAATGTTTTTGAAGATTTTTATCATGATATTGAGTATAATAAAGATTTCAATAATGATGAAATCCAACTCCAAGATCCAAAAGGTGATTATTCAATGATGGCAGTTGTTCCTGCTGTTTTCGTGGTTAACACAAGACTTTTAGGGGATTTGCCGATGCCAAAAACTTGGAGTGATATCTTAAAACCAATTTATGAAGGTAGTATTAGTTTGCCAGTCAGTGATTTCGATTTATTTAATGCGATTTTGATTCATCTATATCAAGAGTTTGGAGAAGAAGCGATTGTGAAACTGAAAAAGAGTTTACTTAAAAGCCTTCATCCAGCCCAAATGATTAAAAGTGAAAAAAGAGGTAGAGTCAAACCAATTATCTCCATTATGCCCTACTTTTTCACTAAAATGGCCCTGCCGGGAAGCGTCTTAAAGGCAGTTTGGCCAGAAGATGGTGCGATTATATCGCCTATTTTCCTGCTTTCAAAAAGAGCGAAAAAAGCGGAGCTAAAACCAATAACCGATATGTTTATGAGCAAACAAACAGGTGAAATATTGGCCCATAAAGGTTTGTTTCCTTCTGTGCATAAAGAAGTTGACAATAAGTTAGTAAATAACAAATTCAAATGGGTTGGTTGGGACTACATTAATAATAACGATATTGGTAAAATCTTAAATAGATGTGTCAAAATATTTAATGAAGGAAAGGTATAATATGGATTTAATTACTGTTTCAGGTCCACCTTCATCAGGAAAGACAAGCATTTTAATGAAAACAATCGAAAACTTTCTTAAAAGAGGAATCAAAGTTGGCGTTGTCAAATTTGATTGCTTATTTACTGATGATGACCTACTCTTTGCAAAATTAGGAATCCCTGTTAAAAAAGGGTTAAGTGGGAGTCTTTGCCCAGACCACTATTTTGTTGCAAATATTGAAGAAGTTGTTGAGTGGGGCATAAAAGAGGGTGTTGATATCCTTATTACCGAATCAGCTGGATTATGTAATAGGTGCAGCCCTTATGTTAAAAACATTAAAGCGGTTTGTGTTATTGATAATTTAAGTGGAATCAACACACCAAAAAAAATCGGCCCAATGTTGAAAAGTGCTGATATTATTGTTATTACTAAAGGTGATATTGTCTCACAAGCAGAGCGTGAAGTGTTTACAATGAAAGTCCAAAGTGTTAATCCTAAGGCAATCATTATGCATGTTAATGGGCTTAACGGACAAGGTAGTTATGAATTATCGACTTTCATCTATAATAAGGACAATGATATTAAGACACTAGAAGGATGGAAACTGAGATATCCAATGCCAGCAGCTCTTTGTAGCTATTGCTTAGGAGAAACAAGAATTGGTAAAAAACACCAAATAGGTAACGTTAGAAAAATTGATTTAGGTGATAAATAATGGATAAACAAAAACTATTAAACACTAAGATAGGCGACCTTTTTTTGGAGTTTCCTTATGCTAAGGAGTTTTTTTCGAATCATCTAATTCCTTATTCAACAAAAGAGAACCAAACAATAAAGAATTTTTTTCACTATTTGGATGAAGAGATAATTGAGGATAACGCGATTGATGTGGAGCTTTTTCTTAATAACTTACACGAATATATTGACGTGATGAGTAGTTATCTTGTTAAGGAAAAAGAAAAAGATAATACTGTTACGATATTTCCTGGGTTCCATAAAGATGGAACTCCTGAGAACTTTGAAAAGATCGAGATTAAAAAAGGTGAGATTATTAGTATTGTGGGTCCGACAGGAAGTGGAAAATCAAGGTTGTTAGCTGATATTGAATGGGCAGCGAATAAAGACACACCAACCAAGAGGCAAATTCTGATCAACAACCGGGTATTAGAGCCTCATGAAAGGTTTAGTGCTTCGAATAAGCTAGTTGCTCAATTGTCACAAAATATGAATTTCGTCATGGATTTAAGTGTTTATGATTTCCTTGATTTGCATGCTAGCAGTCGAATGGTTGAAAATAAGGAAGAAATGATTCAAAAAATATTTAGCAAAGCTAATGATCTAGCTGGAGAAATATTTTGTATTAAAACAGCAATTACCGAACTCTCTGGAGGGCAATCACGAGCATTAATGATTGCTGATACAGCAATTTTATCAAAAGCACCAATTATTTTAATCGATGAGATTGAGAATGCAGGAATTGACCGTAAAAAAGCTCTGGAGTTATTAGTTGATGAAAACAAAATTGTTTTAATGAGTACCCATGATCCTATTTTGGCCCTAATGGCAGATAAGCGAATTGTGATAAACAATGGAGGTATCATTAAGGTGATTAACACATCTAATGAAGAAAGAAGTATTTTGAAAACACTAGAAAGACTTGAACAAAAAACAATAGCTATGCGGCAAAAATTAAGATACGGTGATAAAATAACATTAAAGGTGGAAGAGTGATGAGTGATTCATGTGCTTCAAATTATAAAAACGGAAAACAAATAGTGGATAAGTTGAGAATGATGGGTTATAGTGAAGGGGCACTCCCATTAGCCCTAGATGTTAAGTGTAGCTGTGGGGCTAAGTTTCAAATGGAATTTTTTGAAGATAAGTGTCAAAAATGCGGTATGATCTTTGGCATTCTGCCCTGTCATTCTCATGATCCATTAGAGGTTAAGTCAGCAGGCATCGATTATTAAAAACACCCCTAAAAATCAACAGTCCTTATCTATAGAAAGAGGTTCGAAGACTTAAAGCATAGTTAGTTTCTGAGATAGTGTAAATTATCTATGAATAGGATTTTAAAACTATTTTGTGATATCACAAAGTAGTTTTTATTAACATAGGATATCAATCAATCTATACTGCTATGTGGATACCGCCTTTATAGCGAAGTATTGTTTCATCTAAATCGTCGTTGAAAAACTTTGAGCCCCCTCAGTATTCTATAGTGAATGATAGCAATATGCAAGTTCAGACTTTGTATCGACAGCAAAGCAAATTAAAAGGCCTAATCCCAATGATGATGGAATTAAGCCCTAAAGTTACAAGTTTTTCAATTGTTTCCATCTGTCTATTTGATAAAGGTATGTCCACTCTAACAGTTCGTTATATTTCCTCTATGAATGAACAAGAACAAAGAAGGAAATAGTTAATTCTTCGCCTTCGAAAGTTAATGTTGCAGTTAAGACAACAATAGAAGTTCCTTGCTCAGGAAATGTTACAATTGGAGTTCCGTTCGGGTCTATCACGCTATTGTCACTAGATTCCCATGTAATAGACGTACCAAAAATGCAAGTAATAGGCAAAGCGAGTGCGGAATTATAGTGGTATATGCCAAACGGTACATAGTTACGAAGCTCACTAGCACTCTTTTCTAAGCGCCATAGTCTTGCAGCAGATAGAGCCTCACTAGACGCTACACCTTTTTCGATGATTGTCTCATTAGAAAGCAACAAGGAGACACGGTTGCCGCGATGGTGCGGAGAAATAAAGAGCGCAGAACGGATAGTGTAAAAATCTCCTTCGGTAACGTTTTCTAATGTTTGAATAATGCTATCGTCTAGTGCAGCTCCTGTATCCCACACAGCAGTGATAAGATCGCCATTGTTCAAGTTTATAAAATGAAACGTTGTTCGTTTGAAGGTTTCCCAATAAGTCGTATCCGCTCTAAGTACATAAAGGTCTGTGAACTCAACTAAAACCCCATGGTAGTCAAACACCGAAGGATCATTTAAGTCTAAAAAATCAGTGTTTGTATGCTCGAGCATGGGAATATCCTCATCTATTACTGTAATAGATGAAACACCTAAGAATTCGCCACGCATTGCACCAATAATCTCAACTTCATTTCCAATATTGTTCCTAAGTGAATCGATAGTAGTAGAGTCCTCAGTTAGAATAAAAATTGCTGAAATCGAGTCCTGAATAATGAAAATGGGCATCTGCCACCATATTGAGGGATGGGAGAAGTCACCGGAAGTTATTATGCCGCGGACTTTAACCTCAGTGCTAAAGTGTGGGTGCAGATTGTTTATAGGTGTAAGTGGTGTTCCCACTATAACAGTAAAATCAACAGTTCTTTCATAACCTCCAAGTTTTAATGTGGCAGTTAAAATAACAGTAATGGTTGTATTGAGAGGGAGTTGAACTTGTCCAGTTGAAGGGTTTATTATCAAATCATCACTTGAAGTCCATGACACTACAGCACCATTTGAAGTAGCAACTGGAAGGTGTATATATTCTTGATTAATGATTTGTTCTGCAATACTAAGTTCATTGACACTGATGTCTAGAAGTTCTTGGTTGGTCAAATCAAGCTTTTCAATAATTGTGGAATCAATATAAGTAGAAAAAACCTGACTGTCGAAGGAAATAAAATTAGAGGTCACTTGAAACGAATCACCAACTTGAAGTGCTAAGATGGTGGTTAATTGTTCGGGGGTCAACTGTTCAGCGTCTCGAACATATAAAGAAACAAAAATATCTAACTCGCTATTCTCAAACTCAAAAAGTATACCCTCTGAAACACTCGAAATACTGAGCAGTAATAGATTTGTTATTACAGATTGTTGGAAAATCTGCAGAGGAAAGCTCTCTTTACTATCAACAATAATTAAATCTAAGGGTTCTGTAGTAATGGGTGAATCATTTATAAGAATAACCTTAAATAAAGCAAAGTGAGAATGGTGAACCTCAACCTCATTGCCGACATTTTCTATTACTGAAGATATAACTTCATCACAATGAGCCGTAAGAACTATAGTGGAAGTACCATCGGAGAGGAAGAAATTAAACGAATGAGGCAAAGCTATATAGGATTGTATAATGCCGGAGGTGCGAAAGGAAGAATTATGAAAGTTGCCTAATTTCTCTAGGAACTCTAAGGGAATCATAGGCCCATAGTCAATAAAAAATGCAAAAGTAGCCGTTGCAGTCTCGTTGTCTTTGGTAATTGTTGCCGTCAATGAAGCAAATTCCAACCACGAAGGAACTATGACTTTTGTTAATCCGGGGTGATAAGCTGAAACAAAATCGTTGTCAGAGACCCAAGAAATTGTAGCTCCATACATTTCAAAAGGAGTATGGATAATTGTATCGGTTAAGTAGCCCTCAAGAAAATTTTCTTCTAATCTGTTTCTAATTTCGAAAAAAAGCAGTGTGGTATCTGTGATTTCATTACCTTGAGAATCAAGTAGGGATTCATATTTTAAAGCAATTATCTCGAATTCCCTTGTTGCTACTTGATCATTATATGAAATTGTTGCTGTTAAAATCACAGTGGTGTCCGTTTGCTTTTGAACTACAACACCGTGAGGTGTAATTGTAGTCTCATCACTAGACTCCCAAGAAACAATAATATCATCACCATAACTTTGTGGAAGAGTAAGGTTTTGTGTAACCGTTGTAAAGCTCTCACCTTCAGCAAATTCGATTTGAAGATCGTCTAAAGCATTATTTATGAACCTCTTGTCTTTGTTGCAGCCGGATAGTGCGACAAAAACCATTAAAACCATTACACCCAATAATAAAAATCTTTTTTTCATTTTAATCTTTACTCCTTCCTATCTAATCTAATATACTAATAATGCACTGTGGATT
>CAZDCS010000065.1:0-6888 GCA_964504015.1 uncultured Mariniplasma sp.
TAGCTCTCTTCGGGTTTTATTTCATCATGAAGATTATTTACACAATTTCAGTTTCTAAAAAAAGGGCAAGCCAGAAGATTTAAACAAGTAGACAAAAGAAATTAACACTCTAACATGTCTATATCTTTTCTGTCCTACTTATTGTAAGCTATCCATTTAATAAATACATGTATAAGGATTCATATCCATTTAAAGTGTCAAGTTTATCAAAAGGGTATTTTTTAATAAGATGATTCTCTGAAGATGTTGATATAATTCTTGATTGGAAACAATAAATGATTCTAGGTAATGGCGAATAATTGATAAAAAATCGCCATTACCTATGGGGGATAAAATGAAAAAGAAAGCTTTTGAGAATTTTTATAATCATTTTACTGTTGGTTACTCTTGAAAATCTTATTTGCACAATAAAAAGACATCAAGATAGATTAAATCTCGATGTCTCGCTATTTCGCGTTATTTAGTTCTACCTCAATCGGTGACACAAAATCAGAAAAACGGACACATTGTAAAGTGACTTCTTCATTTAATTTTTCCTTTAAAGAGATTAATAAAAAATACGTTTTCACTTATACTCTTTTTTATAGTCTACTAAATAATATATAAAAAATATTATTAGGAAAATGATAAAAAATAAAGCAACCGTCACAAGAAAAAATGTATTTGTCACATCAAAGGAAACTGCACTGTCCTCAAAGTATATTTCAAGGGAGTTAAAGAAAAACCTATCATTTTCTCTAGAAAACAGCTTAATTATAAATAGAGCTAACAAGAAGAATGGGTAAGCAAGAAAGACTATTACACTTGTTTTTAAACTATTCTTTAGCATAGCTTTCAATTAAATCCACCTCCTTCCCTAACGATTTTGACTTCAATATACTAAAAACTAAAATAATACCAACGGCAATTTTTGATGATCCAAAAGCAATTTCACTTATATCAGTCAAAAAATAAGTCCTAATGAAATACAAGGAAACGATAACACCAAAAAATAGAGCCATAATTATAAGTGCATTAATCCCGTTTTTCTTCGTTAACGGGAAAATCATTCCCAGGAAAATGAATATTATCGAGTATGAAACTAGCGTTAAAACTCCACTAACTAAGGTTTCTATATCAAACCTGAGTGCGAACATCCCTAACAAAAGATAGTATATTATTAAAATTGATAGCAGAGAAGTATATTTAAACAAAAATAGAAGTAGTGTTTTTTTACTGTTAAATTTATAAAGAAAAAGCATGTTGCTCTCAAAACCGAATGAGTACATTGCAATTGGAGAAATCGAAAAGCACAATAATATTATGATTCCACTTTTACTAAGACCACCAACGGCAACTATAAGTCCTGTTATCATAATTGTAACAAATAAAGATATTAGTACTTCCGTATTCCTATGTAATAACTTAAATTCTTTAATTATATTTAACAGTCCAAAGTTCTTTACAGGAAACCTTTTCCCTACAAAATTAAAAGAAGATTTATCAAGTTCTGCGAAAGGAAGATTTAAGGCTAATATAATTAGCAATATACTCCCCGAAGTTATTAATAAAGTTGTAATTACATCTTCTATTCTGAAATTATAGAACAGATTTGAAAAAGAATTTAGCACACTATTTTTTAAAGCGAGATTGTCTAAATCTAAAAGTGTATAAAAATATAGTGAAATGATTATTATTAGTATTATTATACTTAGTTGTTTTTGGAATTTAGTCCTCAATATATTCAAGAAGAACCTTATTAAAATACTTATCCCGTTGACTAAAACAAAAATCAGAGCACTTTGAAATAAAGTAGTTAAAAACGATGCAATAATAAAACTAAATGTTGCACCAGATACAATAAGCAAAGGTAATAATGCAGTAGTATATATCGTTATTACAATAACTGCAACAAAACTATAATTAACCATAAGATGACAGATAAAAACAGAGCTTCTTTTCAACGGCAGCCATCTCAGTTGCCAATTGATATCATCTTCACTAGAGACTATCATCATAAAAATAATAAACAGCATAGCAACTATAAAAGTTGTTATATTAGACAATGTATTTAATAAACTTGTGAGGACAATTGTATCATTTAAAGAAAACATAATCTTTAATATATCACCAAGCATTTCAATTGTAGCAATGCTACTTAATGTCAGTAAAAGCAATATAACTGATGAATAAATAGCACGCTGTACATTGTCTTTTGCTATTGAGGTAATATCACGAAATAATATTTTTAGAATATACTTAAATGCCAGATATGATTTCATCGATTTTCTTACCTCTTTCTGCAGCAACAACCTTACTTAGAAAAAAAGCTTCGAGATTTTTTACGTGATTATCTTTAATGATTTTATGTGGATTGTCATCAACTAGTTTTTCCCCATTATATAATATTACAACTCTTGAACATAAATTCTCGATACTTCCTAATTCATGTGATGATAGAAGAACTGCACAATCTCTAATAGCACATTTAATAAGTTTCTTTGTAATAAGGACCGATTCAATATCCAGTCCTCTAAAGGGCTCATCCAATATTATTAAACGAGTCCTTAGGACAAAAGCAGAAATTAGTTGTAGTTTCTTTTTCATTCCAAATGAGTAAGTTTCAATCAATCTACCTATATCATTTGTCATCTCGTACAATTCTAATAATTTATCAAGGCGACTGTGATTTTGGCAACTATACATCGACATGATGAACTGAATATACTCCGTACCTGTTAATTTTTCTGGCAAAAGTAGTTCATCAGGAACATATGCTATATTCTTTCCCCCATCACTCAAATATAAATCATCAGCAAATTTTATTTCCCCGCTATATGGTATAAGCCCTAAAATGCAGTTAATAATTGTGGTTTTACCAGAGCCATTAGCACCAATTATGCCAATTAATGAATCTTTTTCAATTTTCAAATCAAACCCCTTAATCACTTCTTTCTTTCCATAATTCTTTTTCATATTAATTACCTGGATCATTTAAAAGTTCCTCCTAAGTTTATTAATCAAATGGTTTCCGTCTGAAGCAAATGGAAAAAGACTAAAGATGTAGTGAAAAAATAAATGCAATTATATTAACTTCAATTGTAAACATCCCATACTTAATTGTAGCATATCCATACTATTGGTAAAACTTAGAGGTCGCTCAAATATTCTGAGAATGTATTAAAAGGTAGTTTTCTCTTTTTTGAAATCATCTTTGTCCAAATAGCATCAGCTTGAGAAACCGTTATTGTGCGATCTTTCACTACTCTATGTATGATGTCAGAAGTAGAAATATGGTCCAACTCATATAATTCAACATAATACTCTACATTACGAAAATTGTTACTTGCTAGCACTCCATTGTTCTTTTTTGATAACACAATTGCTGCCGCTTCTCCTCTACCAATCAAAGTAATTTGCTTGTTCTAGTGTAATCTGTCAAATCTAGATATAGAGTATTCTCTTTACTGTTCACAAGAATATCTTCTATCACTAGATTACCGTTATTAACCATATCATCAATTCTCTTTTGCAAGTGAGGGACTTTTGAAATTTCATCATATACTTGTCTTGGAATAATCATGTCACTACCAAAACAATGAACTAGCAAATACTCGGTCTTGGTCCATAAAAAAGAAGATATACAATCAGTATCGAAAAAGATAACTTTAGTCATAAATATCTTCTTCTCCATTTTCATCAAAAACAATGTCACTTCTATATGCTTGTAACAAATATTCTTCATATTTTCCATCAGAGATTAAACCGGAATCTTTTAATTTCAGCGCTTTTTTTAAGTATGATCCATATGTTTTAGGTTCATTAGAGGTAGTTGGTAAATATAACGCAATATCGAATCCATATTTCTTTGCATTCTTTACTATATCCTTTTTATATTGTACAGACTCTTCAACGGTAATATATGCCTCTTGAATCAATCGCACAAGTACAGCATTTCTGCTAACCCTGAAATACTGTTCAATCTCTAAAACATCTTGCAACTCAATCTTTTTAGATCCATTATTTGTAAGTTTGTTGTAAAAACGGGTAAAACTTGAATCCGGCATAAGCAAATATGAGGCAAATAGGTTTGCTTCCTTTTCAACCTTGAAAGAACTAGCATTTACATGACTAATTGAAGATTTTTCTCCATCATAAAAATAATGATACAACTCATGAGCAATGGAAAAAGCTTGTCTCCCTAGAGTTGAATGAGAGTTAATAGCAATTAAATCTGCTGATTTAATGCATACTCCACTAATTTCTTCTTTAAACGGGTAAAATATCAAAGTTATGTCTGAATTTGTGCTCACTAATGCAAACAAATCCATCGGTGAATTATCGTCAACACCAAAGTGTTCACGAATACTGAGTGCGCGACGTTGCAAAACTAGTCTATCCATTATGCTTTTCCAAAATTGTGTTCATCTCTATAATATTCAGTGCAATCTTATTTATATTTGAAATATCTTCAAGTGAGGATAAACTTAAAGTAGTTTTTCTAAACGACGGAGATAAAGCGCGCAAATTAATTGTTTCTTTGTACATATCATTCATGTGAATACCAAAGAGTGAACATGCTCTCTCAAGCTTACTCACACTTATTGTTCTTTCTCCGCTCTCGAACTTACTAATACTACTTTGTTCCAAGTTTAAATATTCAGCCAGTTGTTCTTGGGTAATGTTTATTTTTTTTCTAAATTTCTTAAAATTGTCTCTAATTATTTCAGCCATAATATATGATCCCTCCATTGATATAACACATTATACCCCAACTTTGTCATATTTTCAATAGGGAGAGATATTTTTTTATGACAAATAAAAGAAACTTTGAAATTAATGATGAAACAATCGAAGAAAAAAAGCGACTTAAATCGTCGCGCTTTTTTTCGGTTTATTTTTCCGAGTTTTCATTAAAACTCTTAGAAATAGCTTTGTAAAACATTTAGAGCTTGGCTCGTTGGACCCCAATGACTTCCGTAATAAATACATAAATTATTCACATGTCACAATAAGATAATGGCTTATATAAGCGCTTAAATTGAATATTGACCACTTGCATACATGAGTAATTCACCTATTTTACTTATAAAATCCTACTTTGAAATAGGGAAATCTAAATTATTATCACCAACATATCTATTATAACGGCTTTTAGTTCTCTTTCCTAGAGAAGCTATTACAGACATTAAATCAGTCATATGCTTTTTGCTTTTTTTAACTTCTTCATATACAATTTTGATTGACTCCAAATCCTTATTATATTTATCTTCTGAACGTTTATTCGAAATAAGTATTTTTTGCACTATGTAGGCTGAGGGGCTAGTTACTTTAACAGTATAACCTTCAAAATCCACTTCTATATAACCTTTATTAAAAATATCAAGATTTCCTAACTGTTCTGCATTAACTCCTAGTGAATCAACTTTTACAATTTGATTTTGATTTTTTCTTAGTTTAGCTAGAAATTCAATTTCAAATCCGTCAGGAGAAATAAATTTTGACTTTTCAGTCATATAATCAAATATTTGATCAAAATTGAGAGGCTTTAACGCTTCAGCCACACTTTTTTTGACGTGAATATTCTTTGTCTGTGGTATATAAAAATCAAGATCAATCGTTCTAATGCTTGGAATAAATCCATCAAATATTTTCACATAGAAATATGTAGCCCATGACCCAATAACAATTATATTAGCTAATATACCATTATCACCAAGTGCTTTTATTACACTCAATAATTCATCTTCATAATCAATCTTCATAAGCTTTCAGTGCCTTTCGTAATTTCACTTCTTCTTTTTTTGAGATTCTTAAGTTATTTGAGATTCTTGCGTAATCCTCAGACTTTTCTCTTTCCTCTTTCACCAGTATTTTATTACTAAGTGCGCAGATATACTGATTGACAATTTTATCTGCTTCTCTATTCTTCCGATACATATACTCTTTACCATTTCTATTTGATATATAAATACTTCCCTTTGGTAATTTTAGTAACATTTCTCTATAACTTTTTTGGTTTCTAAGATTCCTTTTTAATTCTTCTTCTAGAACACCTTTCAACACATTCATAATATCACCCAATTCAATTATACCCTTTATGTGCTACACTGTCAACATTATTAGAGTTTGTAGCACATATTATCTGTGCTATAATTATTCCATAATCGGAAAACATGGCACAGATATTTAGTATGTTGAAAATGGCCCTAACTCCATCTGTTGAACCTACTTCATAAGAACAATCAATAATGTATAGGTAAATAGGTCATTTGACTTCGTCAAATATTCAAAAAAAAGCATATTCAAGTATTTCTACTTTGGATATGCTTTTTCTTACTTACTATAACTTAATATTTGCTCACAAACAACATACCAGAGGTATACTAACGCAAGCCTTATGTAACGTATAAATTGGTGGAGATGAGGGGAATTGAACCCCTGTGCAAGACACTTTATAGAGTACTTTCTACATGTTTATTTCATTTATAATTTCATGTTTGCATCCTAAATGAACAAAAGCACGCAACACTATCCTAATTGATTCGTTTATTGTTTTAGGAAAAACAATAAATATAACTTGCTGAATTTGGCCGCATAAGAATCACAAGTAAATTCATAATTGGCACGCACCTTTTCTTAGGCAGCGTAAGATAAAGATTGGTTTCCGGTTATAATAACCTCGGCTTTTTTACATGAGCAACCATGACATGCTTATACACTACTCTATGCCGTGACGAATCCAGAACATCCCCAGCTCTTATATTCTACAATAACCACGACAAAATGTAAAGGTCTCATTAAAGAAATGCCATTGAATAGTGTATAATGGAAATAGTTCAATTAAGACCTAGATTATTAATTGCAAACAATAATAAAAGGGGATTCAGATGATAAAAGGAATAATAT
>CAZDCS010000066.1:0-6886 GCA_964504015.1 uncultured Mariniplasma sp.
CCCTGGAATGTGTGTTTTAGCAGTTTAACCTAATAAAAAGATGTTTATATTTGAAAATAAGTGATTTTTTTAAAAATACCACAAAAAAATCAATGCCCTTAAATGTCATTTAAAACAAAAAAGCAAATCACAAATTGTGAAATGCTTTTTTTAATAAAATTATCAACTACTAGTTTAATCTAATATTCTAAATCCTCTTCTTCATCATCCTTATAAGTGTTTGAACGATCATAAGAAAAACTAGTCTCTTTAAGAATACCAGTACCAGCAGGAATTAACCCCCCAATAATAACATTTTCTTTTAAGCCATGTAATTCATCAGTTTTACCTCTAATCGCTGCATCAGTCAAAATTCTTGTTGTTTCCTGAAAGGATGCTGCTGATAAGAATGAATCACTTCTAAGTGATGCTCTTGTAATACCTAATAAAACGGGGCGACCCACTGCTAACCTCTTAAACTCTTTAAACATTTTTTTGTTAGCTGTCTTAAATGTTGACACAGATACTTCAGTACCTGGCAACAACTCAGTATCACCTTCTGTTACAATCGAGATTCTTCTTAACATTTGCCTAATAATTATCTCGATATGCTTATCACTAATTTCAACACCAATTGCTCGGTAAACTTTTTGAACTTCTTCTAAGATGTATAATTGCGCAGCTTGTGTTGAAACAACTCTTAACAATTCTTTAGGATTAATCGAACCTAATGTTAACCTTTGTCCAGCTTTAACAGCTGCACCTTTACGTATTATAGTTCCCACATTTGGATCAATTGTATACTTGTGTTCTTCTTTATTAGTATCTAGGATAGTAACAATCGTTGTTCCGCCGCGTTGGCGTTCAATTGATTTAACCTTCCCATCAACTTCGCTAATAATTGCTTTACCTTTTGGGTTTCTTGCTTCAAATAACTCTTGAATACGAGGTAGACCTTGGGTAATATCAGAACCTGATGCAACTCCGCCTGTATGGAAAGTTCTCATAGTAAGCTGTGTACCTGGCTCCCCAATTGATTGTGCAGCTACAACACCAACTGCTTCACCAACTTCAACATGTTTATTAGTTGCTAGATTTCTTCCATAACACTTAGCACAAACACCGTTTTCTGAATTACATGTCAAATTACTTCTAATCTCAACACCAGTTATACCAGCATCAATAATTTCTTGACCGATTTCTTCGGTGATAAGATCATTTCTCTTAGCTAATATTTCTTTAGTCTTTGGGTGTGCAATATCTTTACTTGCAAAACGACCAACAATTCTGTCATATAAGGGAACGATTATTTTTCCGTCATCAGTAACAGACTCCATTAAGAAACCTCGTTCTGCCTTACAGTCTTCATCAATAACAATAACATCTTGACTGACATCAACTAATCTTCTTGTAAGATAGCCTGATTCCGCTGTTTTTAACGCTGTATCTGTTGATCCTTTTCTCGCTCCATGAGTCGAGATAAAGAATTCAGTAACAGTAAGTCCTTCTCTAAATGATGCTTGCACCGGAACTTCAATAATTTCCCCTTTAGGGTTATACATCAGTCCTCTCATTCCAGCTAGTTGTGCAAAGTTTGATGCGTTACCACGAGCTCCAGAATCACTCATCATAAAGATATTATTGTCTTTATCAAATTCATTCATTAGACCTTCTTGGATAGCATTTCTAACATCTTGCCACTGTTTAATAACTAACTGACGTCTTTCATGGTTAGTCAACAACCCATCTTCATACCAATTGACAATCTCTTTTAAGTTTTCATTGGTTTGAGCAATATATTCTTTTTTCTTGGAATATACATTAATATCCGCAAAAGAAACCGTAATACCTGAAATAGTTGAATATTTAAACCCAAGATCTTTAAGCTTATCTAGCATCTTAGATGTTTCACTTATCTGAAGATCTCTAAATATTTTAGCAATAATTTGTGATAAGAAGCCATTTTTAAATGGTCCTGGTGAAGTCATCTCAAGTAAAACATCTTTCGGGTTTACACCTTTTTTCATAAAGTATTTATCTGGAGTGTAGTTCTCCAAATTATCAACTGTTGGCTCATTTAAGTAAGGGAATGTTTGCGGTAGAATTCTGTTAAAGATCAGTTTCCCTAGCGTTGTTACTAAGTATTTATCTAGCTGCTCATTTTTAAACTTTTGGTCAATTGAATTAGGGTCAACTATTATTCTTGTATGAAGGCCAATCTCTTTGCTTTCATAAGCAAGGTGTGCTTCATCAAAACCGGTATAAAAATGACCTTGGTTTCGGTGTGCATAATCATGTTCTACTTGTCTTTGCTCAACACGGTACTTACCTATAGCAAAACGACGTTCTAACCTTTCTTCAATTGTTAAATAGTAGTTACCTAAAACCATATCTTGTGATGGGGTAACAACTGGTTTCCCATCTTTCGGATTCAAAATGTTGTTTGATGCTAGCATTAACAATCTTGCTTCAGCTTGAGCTTCATTTGATAGTGGGACATGGACTGCCATTTGGTCACCATCAAAGTCAGCGTTAAACGCTGGGGTTACTAACGGATGCAACCTAATTGCTTTTCCATCAATTAGTTTAGGTTCAAAGGCCTGAATTCCTAGTCTGTGCAAAGTTGGTGCGCGGTTTAATAAAACCGGATGCTCTTTAGCTACCTTCTCTAGTACTGCCCAAACTTCATCATCCATACGCTCATATTTACTATTCGCATTTTTCTTTGAGTTAGTATCATCACCACTCGTTTTTTGTAATTCTCTTAAAACAAATGGTTTAAATAAAATAATTGCCATTTCTCTTGGGATACCACACTGATACATCTCTAAATCTGGGCCAACAATAATAACTGAACGACCAGAATAATCAACACGTTTTCCGAGTAGATTTTGTCTGAATCGACCTTGTTTACCGCGGAGCATATCTGATAGTGATTTTAAATGTCTATTTCTTTCAACTGCTGCTTTTTTACCTCGTTTTGCATTATCAAATAACGCATCAACAGCTTCTTGAAGCATCCGTTTTTCATTTTTAGTAATAAGGCGTGGTGCCATTTGTTCTTTTTGCTTTTTCAAGCGGTTATTTCTGTTTAGAATCCGGCGATATAAGTCATTTAAATCTGTTGTTGCAAACCGTCCACCGTCCAAGGCCACCATTGGTCTTAGATCGGGCGGGATAACGGGAATAACGTCCATTACCATCCACTCAGGTTTATTATCTGAGTTGTTGAATGCTTCAACAACTTCTAGGCGTTTAATAATCCGTTCTCTTTTTTGCTTAGAACTAGTTCTTAATTTTTTTCTTAGCGATAAAACTTCTTTATCTAGATTTAGATCTTGTAGTAACTTTTTAACAGCGTCAGCACCGGTCATTGCTGTAAATTTTTTACCATACTCTTCGCTTAGTGCGCTATAATCTTGTTCTGATAGTATTTGTTTTTTTGCAAGTGGTGCCGATCCTGGATCAGTAACAATATATGATGCATGATACACAACTTCTTCTAAGTTTTTCGCTTTAATCCCTAATAAAATAGCTAGACGAGATGGTGAATTTTTCAAATACCAAGTATGAACAATTGGAGCCTCTAGATCGATATGCCCCATCCGCTCTCTGCGCACCTTAGATTCTGTTATCTCAATTCCACACTTTTGACAAATTTGGCCTTTGTTTCCACTTTGTTTTTTACCACATGTGCATTGATAATCTCTAGTTGGGCCAAAAATGATTTCACAAAACAAACCACCTCGTTCAGGTTTAGATGTCCGGTAGTTAATAGTTTCATGTGTTTTAACTTCCCCATAAGACCATTGTCTAATCTCATTTGGCGAAGCCAATCTAATTTTTAGATGACTATAAGAACGGCTACCATAGCCCTTCCTTGTTTGTTGAACCTTTTTATGGATTCGGTCTGATATATCAATTTCTAAAATTTCTTTTTCTTCTTTTTCTTCAACTAGATCAACTTTTTGTTCAACTTCTTGTTGTTTTTTGAGTGAATCAAATCCGTATAGATTTAGCGTATCGTTAATCTCTTGTAGTGATATTTCATCATTAGCAAACAAATGATATAGTGAGTGTTTTTCAAATTCTAAAAACGCTTTTAAATCATTAATACCCGCTTTTTTTAAGATTTCAATGTTTTCACTACTTAGATTAGTGTTATCAAGTTTACGCGGTAGCGAATACTTACGAAGAACCTTTTTTATTTCTTCAAAACTATCCCCTAATAGCATTTTAAGCTCTTTTAAGTTGAATGTATTAAAATCTTCTAGTTGATCTATCCCTGACAACTTTAAAGTTTTTAAAGCTTCTTCTGATAATTTCAAGGATTCAACATGCAATGTTAGTTTTTCTTTAGCCATTAGCGAAACCCTCCTCTAAACTTATTTGAACTATTATCAACAAGTGATTTTGCTGCTTCATTTTCACCTGTGACAGCATCAATCAACTCAACATAAAGTCCTAATGATTGTAGTTCTCTAGTTAAAACTCTAAATGATTCTGGAATACTTGCTGCTGGTATTGGCTTATCATGGGTGATTGCACTATAAACCTTGTTTCGGCCAAGCATATCATCTGATTTAACAGTAAGCATTTCTTGAAGAATATTTGCAGCACCATAAGCATATAGTGCCCATACTTCCATTTCACCAAATCTTTGCCCACCATTTTGCGCTTTACCACCCATTGGTTGTTGGGTAACAAGCGTATATGGACCAACATTTCTTGCATGAAGTTTATCATCAACCATATGTGCTAGTTTAATCATATACATAACACCAACTGAAATTCTATTTTCATATGGTTTCCCGGTACGTCCATCATATAAAACTCTTTTACCATCAGGTTCAATACCACCATCTGCCATCGCTTGTTTCAAGTCTTGATCATCAACACCATCAAAAACTGGAGTTGCGATTTTTATATTTAGATTCTTAGCAGCAATCCCTAAATGCATTTCAAAAATTTGCCCAATATTCATCCGTGACGGAACTCCTAATGGGTTAAGCATAATATCAATTGGCGTACCATCCTCCATATAAGGCATATCTTCTCTTGGTAAAATCTTTGAGATAACACCTTTATTACCGTGGCGTCCTGCCATTTTATCGCCTTCTGATATTTTTCTTTTCTTAGCGACATAAACGCGAATAGATTCATTAACACCACTTGGTAGTGTGTCTCCATTTTTCTTAGAAAAATATTGGATCGATTGTACAACTCCGCCTCCACCATGAGGGATGCGTAGTGAAGAATCACGATATTCTCTTGATTTTTCACCAATAACAGCGTGAATTAGTTTTTCTGATGGGCTTGGTTCAAAGACGCCTTTAGGTGTTATTTTACCCACTAAAATATCGCCTTCGCTAACTTCTGAACCAGCAATAATAATGCCTCGTTCATCTAGATTCTTCAGTGATTCTAGCCCTGCATTTGGCACTTCTCGCGTGATTTCTTCACGCCCTGAACCTGTCTTTAATTCTCTTGTTTCAATGTCATATTCATTAATATGAACCGATGTGTAAACGTCTTGTTTAACTAGGTCTTCACTCATAATAATGGCATCTTCGTAGTTATAACCTTCCCAAGTCATAAAGGCAACTGTAACGTTTTTTCCTAATGCTAATTCCCCTTTATCCGTTGATGGGCCGTCCGCTAAGATATCGCCCTTATCAACAAATTCTTTAATTTTAACAATTGGACGTTGCAAAACACAAGTATCTTGGTTCGATCTAAAAAATTGGATTAATTTAAAAGTTCTACTCTCACCCATTCCATAATCATTTAGCGTTTTAGCCATTTCATATGTGAATGTTTTTTTAGGGTCGTATAAAACGTTTTTTCCGACCATAATTTTCTCTTCTGGTTCTTTTGTTACAACTATTTTAGTTCCATCAACATAAGTAACATAACCGCTAGTATCGCTAACAACGACACTACCTGAGTCTTTTGCTGCACGATACTCAATTCCGGTACCAACAATTGGTGAATCTGGTTGTAATAAAGGCACGGCTTGACGCTGCATATTAGCACCCATTAGTGCGCGTGATGCATCATCGTGTTCTAAGAAAGGAATAGTTGAAGTCGCAACCGAAACAATTTGTTTAGGTGAAACATCCATAAAGGTAAGTTTTTCTGGTGCAAACATGCTTGTTTCACCACGGTGACGCCCAATCACTCGCTTTTTAATGACTTTTCCGTCTTCATCAATTTTAGTAGCTGCAGATGCAATTACTTCGTCATATTCTTCATCAGCTGTTAAATACTTAAATTCTTTTGTAACAATTGCTTTTCCCTCACCTTGCTCAACAACCAAATAAGGTGTTTGGATAAAGCCGTACTGGTCAACTTTACCATATGTCGCAAGAGAACTAATCAATCCGATTGATGGTCCCTCTGGCGTCTCAATTGGACAAATACGACCATAATGCGAGTTGTGAACATCTCTTACTTCAACGCCGGCTCTATCTCTTGCGAGACCTCCGGTACCTAATGCTGATACTCTTCTTTTTTGTGTTAGTTCAGCTAATGGGTTAATTTGATCCATAAACTGTGACAGCTGAGAGCTACCAAAGAAAGTTTTTATCGCACCAGATAATGGTGTCATATTAATAATATTAGAAGGTGCAGCATCAGCAAACGTAGTTGTTGACATTTTATCTTTAATATTTTTTTCAGCTCTTGCTAGTCCAATTCTAAATTGATTTTTTAACAATTCTCCAATTAAACGTAGTCTTCTATTTCCTAAGTGGTCAATATCATCAGTTGATCCTAATCCATCATATAGATTTAGATAATAACTCATGCTAGCTACAACATCAGATAAGGAGATATACTCTCTTTTTTCTCTTTGATCGCTACCAATCACCTTAACTAAATGGATTTTATCTGTTGCAGGGTCTTT
>CAZDCS010000067.1:0-6791 GCA_964504015.1 uncultured Mariniplasma sp.
GAGTGGTCGCTCAATGTCATTAACTAATAACTGTTGTGCAATACCTGGAATTATTTCGGCATTATCACTATTATGGAGAGCGGTTAAGGCCCCTCCTGGGTTATCTCTAAGATCAATAATCAGCGTTTTTTGTGTGCTATCATCAAGCAAAAAGCTAGCTTCTAATTCATTCAACAAATCTTTAAATATCTTACTTGTACCGACAGATGAACCTTCAACAAACCCTGAAAAACGCGTAATTCTAATATAGGCAATATTATCATCACCTAAATCCATTGTATAAGCTGTAGGTGTTTTTATTTCAATATAAGTAATATCGACTTCTGATACTAAAAGGTCAGGGTCAACAACAATAAGTCTTTTAACATCTCCAAGTTCTCCCCTAAGATAACTTAGTGCATCGCCTTTAGAATCTAGGTCAGCAAAATAAACCCGGTTCCCGGAATCAATAACCCCTGTTATTAAATCATTAGGGTAGAGTAACCCTGCAGCAGCCCCATTAGGCATAACGTAAGAAACTCTCATATCATTTCCTTCTGCAAAAAAACTAATGCCCATCCCAATAAATTGTTCATCATTAGTCGGTGATACGTTTAACGGAATACCCACCAATCTTGTATATGGATCATTATTAGCTTGTGCATAAGAGTCAATCATCGCTCTCATTGCAGCGATAAACGCTGCTTGAATTTGTTCATCATCAATATCATAGTAATAGTAATTTTGGAATTTTTGCGTTATTTCTTCAAAGACATTGCCACCAGGTCCTGTTGGTAATTGCGGAATTACTGCTGATGAAAAAAAGCCTGTTAAAAAAGCTAGAATAATACTGGCTAAAAATAAGATACCTAACCTTTTGCGTCCCATACAGCTGCCTCCCTACTAAACCCTTCACCAAGAGTTTCCTTGGTTTTGGTAACAAAAGTAAACGCTTTTGGATCAATTTGTCTAATAATTAGTTTGAATTGATAAATTTGTCTTTTTCCAACTGTGCAAATAAGCATACTTTTATTCAACTTGGAATAACCCCCAATAACATTTGCTATAGTCACCCCTCTTTTCAATTTTTCATAAATAGCTTTTTGCAATTCTTCACTAAAATCCGTAATAATAAATGCTGTATAACCAGGTTTTCCCTCAACAGCTAACCGGTCAACAATCATCCCAGTAATAATCATCGCTCCAACAGCATAAAGACCCAGTTGGAAATCAACTAACATCGCGATTGCAATAACTATTCCATCAACAATATACATTGCTAATGAAAACGGAATTTTTAAATAGACATTCATTATTTTTTGAATAACATCAACGCCACCCGTTGTCCCGTTATTGCGAAGCACAATCCCTAATCCTGTCCCAATAAATAGTCCCCCAAAAACTGCTCCAACAAGCAAAGGACTTTCGGTCATAAACTTCATAAAGAAGTTGTTATCAATTGTTAACTCTAAAATTAAAATTATTGTCGGGGCTAACAAAGTTGCATAAACTGTTTTAAAAAAGAAGACTTTTCCTAGAAAAATCAGCCCAATAACTAATAATATAATATTTGTAACATACATAAAAAGGCTGACAGGAATATATTCTCTTAGTAAAACTGAAACTCCCATCACACCACCAATAACCATGTTTAGTGGTAATAAGAAAAAATAGAAACCAAAGACCATAATTACAATTCCAATCGTGATTTCAATAATTTCTCTTCTTTTTGCTTTATTCATTTTGTTCACCTGCTTTTAAATAAGCATTAATAAAACCCTCTATATCTCCATCCATCACGTTTTCAACTTGACTCACTTCGTAATTTGTTCTGTGGTCTTTGACCATTTGATAGGGATGAAAGACATAAGACCTGATTTGTGATCCCCATGCATTATCTTTTTGCTCACCTTTAATGTTTTTCAGTTTAGCTTCTTGTTTTTTTATTTCTACTTGAATCAGTTTTCCTTTTAGAACACTAAGTGCAGTTGCCTTATTTTTAATTTGGCTTCTTTCATTTTGGCAAGTAACAACTATTCCTGTTTCTAGGTGAGTTATTCTCACAGCCGAATCAGTTGTATTAACTGATTGTCCTCCAGCACCACCACTACGATAAACATCAATTTTAATATCTTCATCCTTAATATCAATAGCAAGGTCGTCATCAATTTCTGGCAAAACATCACATGATGCAAACGAAGTATGTCTTCTGGCATTTGAATCAAAGGGTGAAATACGAACAAGTCGGTGCACACCTCGTTCTGCTTTTAAATAACCATATGCATAGTCACCTTTAATGAGCATTGTCACACTTTTAATTCCAGCTTCATCACCCGATTGGTAATCTAGAACCTCTATCCTAAACTTCATTTTTTGGGCATATCTAGTATACATCCGATACAACATATCACACCAGTCTTGTGATTCGGTGCCACCGGCACCAGGATGCAGTTCAATAATTGCGTTATTAATGTCGTATTGTCCGTTTAATAAAATTTCAATTTCAAAAGCTCTAATCTCTTTTTCAATGTTCTTAATATCAATTTCTAGTAGCAACCACTCTTCACTACCCTCACTACTAATCTCAAACCATTCAACAATGTCATTGAATTTTTCCGCAAGATGAGCTTGTTTATCTAATTTTTGACGAATAAGCGTCGCTTTTTTAGTCGTCACCTTAGCTTTATTAGTGTTTTTCCAAAAATCAGGATTTTGCATCTCCTGATTTAGCACTTTATATTCTTTTTTTATTTTTAGCGGTTGAATAGCTTTTTCAAGATCATCAATCCTTGTTTTAAAACTAGAAATTACTTTGTGAATTTCATAAGTTTCCATAAAACACCTCTTAACGCCAAGGCATATTACGTTGCCCTCTATTTTTTCTTACCTTAGGTTTTTTTTGTTTTGTATTCATTCGACCTTGATTTGTTTGTGTGCTTTTAACAACAGCTTCTCTAGCAACATTCATCTGAATTTGTGCCCGAAGCGTGTATTTAGTAACATCATTTGAGATATTTTGGACTACCTCATTAAACATTCTTAGACCTTCTTGTTGATATAAAACTAAAGGATTTTGTTGTCCGTAGGACTGTAACATAACTCCTTGCCTCAATTCGCTCATAGCATCAATATGACGCATCCAATGCGTATCGATTACTCTTAACATAACAACTTTTAAAAACTCATTAAAAACCTCTGGTGGAAAGGCATTTTTCTTTTTATTAATCTCTTGATCTGCTAACTCCAGAATATATTCTTGTAGTTCTTTTTCATCTAGTTTTTCAATATATTCTTTATCAATAGTGTTTTGCGGAAAAATATTACCATTAAATTGTGCAATAATATTATCATCATCAATTTCAAACTGGTCTTTGCCCACTTGGTGAACAAACTGATTTAGCGTTTGACTCACACTAGTTGCTACTGTTGTTCTAACTTCATCTTCAATTGAATCTAGGACTAAAACATCACGTCGTTCCCGGTAAATAACTTCTCTTTGTTTACGAAGCACATCATCATATTTTAAAACGTTTTTCCGTGAATCATAGTTATTGCCCTCTATTCGCTTTTGGGCGCTTGTTACAAACTTAGTAAATATTTTAGAAGATAGTGGTTCTCCTGTTGCGTTCACTCGCTCCATAAACTCAATTCTTTTTTTAAAACTCTCACCACCAAAACGCAGCATTAATTCATCTTCTCCTGAAATATAGAACCTTGAATAACCAGGGTCACCTTGACGACCGCTTCGACCGCGCAACTGATTATCAATTCTCCTTGATTCATGACGTTCACTACCTAAAACAGCTAGGCCACCTAATTCTACAACCCCAGGACCTAGTTTAATATCAGTCCCACGACCAGCCATATTAGTAGCTAGAGTCACAGACCCTTGAAAACCTGCTTTAGCAATAATATCTGCTTCTCTGGCATGGTTTTTAGCATTTAGTATTTCGTGAGGAATTCTTCTTTCTCTTAACATTCTTGAAACATCTTCAGATGTTTCAACTGAAATTGTCCCTAGCAAAACTGGTTGACCGGATTTATATCTTGTTTCAACTTCATCAATCAAAGCTTCAAATTTATCTTTGACGTTCGCATACATGTAATCTGGTTCATCTAGGCGGATAATTGGTTCATTTGTTGGGACTTCAACGACGTCCATATTATAGATTGCTCTAAATTCTTCTTCTTCAGTTTTAGCTGTCCCAGTCATCCCCGATAACTTCTTATACATTCTAAAGAAGTTTTGGTATGTAATAGTTGCAACCGTTGATGTTTCTTTTTTAATTTTAACCCCTTCTTTAGCCTCTAATGCTTGGTGAAGGCCTTCAGAAAATTGACGTCCTTTTAAAATTCGCCCAGTAAATGAATCAACGATCAAAACCTCATCATCTTCAACAACATATTCAACATCTCGCGCCATAACATAGACAGCACGAAGGGCATTATTAATATGATGGACCAATGTAACGTTTTTTAGATCATATAAGTTTTCTAGTTGGAACACTTGTTCTGCTCGCTTAATTCCTGGTGGGGTTAAAGCAATACTTTTTGACTCTAAGTCAATTTCGAAATCTTCATCACGAATAGATTTAGCAAAACGATCAGCAGATTGGTATAAGTTCTGACGGTTTTTTTGGCCTCCAGAAATAATAAGTGGTGTTCTAGCTTCATCGATTAAGATTGAATCGACCTCATCAATAATAGCGTAGTTCAGACCTCGTTGAGCAACCATGTCTTTAGCATATAACACCATATGATCACGAAGATAGTCAAAACCTAATTCACTATTTGTTGAATATAAAATATCGCAATCATAAGCTTCCTTTTTTTGTTCTCTTGTTATATCACGAACGTTCAATCCTACTGTTAAACCTAAAAACCGAAACAGATCGCCTATGTCGCCTTCTACTTCACGCTTAGCTAGGTATTCATTAACAGTAACAATATGAACGCCTTCGCCATTTAAAGCGTTTAGGTAGGCCGGCATAACAGCCGTCAAGGTTTTACCTTCACCTGTTCTCATTTCAGCGATGTTACCATGAAAAATACTATATGCACCTTGTACTTGCACATAGTAAGGAGTTAACTTAGTTACTCTTGTAGAAGCTTCTTTAACAACAGCGAAGGCTTCAACCATTAAATCATCCAGTGTTGCTCCATCTTTAAATCTTTGCTTGAAAATTTTTGTTTTATCTTTTATTTCGCTATCTGTAAGATTAGCCATTTCTTCGCTTAATGCAAAAACTGCATCAGCTATTTTTTTTGAATCCTTCAGCACTTTTTTACCAGGATCAAATAGTTTTTTTAGCATATGTCCACATCCTTTTATGTTCTATCTAATATTACTATAAGATAGCTGTTTTATCAAGTGAAAAAGCCGATTACTAATTTTTAACACATTTGCTTAAATAATGCTTTATTTGTTACTAGCAACATGTTATTTCACTATTTTTTGCTAAAACAACACCAACGAAACGCCTTAAGTTGCTAATCTATTTTTAAGAAGCAAGTAAATCATTACTTCTTTAATTTCACTCCCATTAAAAATAAAGCCAACTCTTAAAAAGAGATGACTTTACTACTATAGCCTTTATCTAAAACATCACAACATATAGCAAAATATTATTGCTTAATCTCAAGTTTTTTTAAAAATCAAATTTAACATCTTGTTTTTTAACTTCTTCAGCTTCAAAGAAGCTCCGCTTTGCAAAACCTTTCCAATTAGCGATTATATTACTTGGGAAAACGACAACACGCTGGTTATAATGTGAAACATTCGAATTATAAACACGTCTTGAAGCTTGCAAGTTTTCTTCTACTTCAGAAGTTGAATCTTGCAGTTTTTCAATGCTTCTAGTTGCCTTTAAGTCCGGATAGTTTTCAACAACAACATTGATCGCTTTTAAGCCTTGCGTCATTTGACTAGCAAACTCTTGTTTTTCCTCAATTGAAGCACCTTTTGGTGGCTGTCTAAGTGATGTGACTTTTGTTAGAGTTTCCTGCTCGTGTTTCATATATCCCTTAGCTGCAGCTAACATTTTTGATAACAGATCAAACCTCTTTGTTAGCGCTACATCAATACTTGACTCTGATTCGTTAATCTTAACAATCATTGTTCTAAAAGCGTTTATTGTTGTAATTACCCATACTAGTAAAATAACAATAACTATCGCTACTACAATTAAAACTATTACTTCTGGTGCTGGCATTTTCTTGCTCCTTTCTAAAACTAGTTTTTAAACTTGGTACTATTTAAACGTAATTCGTTAATAATTGCTGGTATTACCTCAATGTCTGCAATAAAAGACTTTAAGGACTCCCGATTAATTGGCTTGTTAAGCGATACTTCCATGTAGTCCTTACGGTCGTTTATACCAATATGTAGTTCGTTTTTTGTGAAATAATAAAGAATGGTTCCTCTATGCATTTTTTCTAACTCTAATAGTTTTTCAATCATGCTCGATGTAATGTGGTAAAATCCATATTTTTTTGATGTTGCATAAATATCAAATTTTTTATTGAAAGTAATGCTTTCGGTCTCAATCTTTTCTAAATTCTTTTTGCTAAAGGTAATTCTTCTACCTTCAATAATGCGCAATTCATCAGCAAAGCTCTTTTCAAACTGATAAATTATCCAACGTCCCTTAAAATAAGTTTCATAGGTTACATATGTAGTCTTACCGTTGCTTCTAACAACTCGCTCTTTTAAATCAATATCACTAACTTCAAAGATAACATCTTTATACGTGCCTTTTATATAATCTTCTGCATGAGAACGATCTGGTCTTTTAACCATTTTAGTGGCTGCG
>CAZDCS010000068.1:0-6734 GCA_964504015.1 uncultured Mariniplasma sp.
CGGCCGTTTAACGGGGTACCTTGAACTATTTATGGACAACCCACTATTTCGTTTAGATAATGCCTACACCAAATCAAAATTTTTCTATAGTTAAATTTGTTTTGCTAGGATTAGTTGATGGACTAAACCCGTGTGCAATAGCAACACTTTTAATGTTTATTTCACTGTTGAATTTCACGAAAAAGAAACGTGTTTTGATTCTAGTTAGTTTAACTTTCATCTCGGCAATCTTTATCAGTTATTTTTTGTTTGGAACGATATTGTTCAATTATCTAGGTAGTTTCCCTGCTGGATCAGTATTGGTAAAAACAGTGCCTTGGGTAATTGTAGGTATTGCCTCTCTTCTATTTATACTCAATTTTTATGATTTCGTTGTTGCATATTTACAAAAGTATAATAAGATTAAAAATCAACTTCCTGGTAAAATCCAAAAATTCAACCGTCGTTTGATTTCTTCTTTTACTAAAAAAATGGACGAGGGCGGAGTTAAAATATATTTAACTACATTCATTATTGGAGTCGTCATTTCGTTTACAGAATTCCTTTGTACAGGGCAAGCATACTTAACTGCAATCTTGCACCTAATTCATTCGACTCCCGATTTTTTACGGGGAATGCTCCTACTTTTATTGTATAATTTAATCTTTGTTACACCATTAATTATTATTTCTGTGATTGCTATTAAATCAAAATCTGTTGTGTCATTATCTAATTTCTTTCGGGAAAAACTATACTTGATTAAGTTGTTTAATGCTTTAGTTTTCTTAGTCATTTTGATCTATTATTTAATTGAATTATTATAGGAGAGTTTATGAAATTTTTAGTCACAATTCAGGCAACAGATTCAACAATTATTTTCCACGGAAAACCACTCGATATCCCCATGAAACCAAAGGATGTTTCGTCTTTGTGTATGGAGTTATTTAGCGACCCGGATCCTTGTATTATTCACCAATCATTTGCCATTAAAAAGCTTTCAGATAAATTTATAGGAACATTTAAACCATTACCTGTAATTAATCTTTCCCTTATGAGTTATAAGGATAAATTACTATATGTTGATATTGAAAATATTGAGAAATTGCACTTAACAATTGAGGTGAAGAAATGAAAAAAATCTATCTAGATTATGCTGCTTCTACACCGATTGATCCAAGAGTAATAAAGGAAATGTTGCCCTATATTGAATCTTATTACGGTAACCCTTCTTCCCTCCACAAACTTGGAATTAGCAACCAAAAGTCCATAAATGAAGCGCGCTTATCCCTTGCTAAAACAATGAATGCAAAACCAAGCGAAATATACTTTTGCTCTGGGGGAACTGAGGCAACTAACTGGGCTATAAAAGGTTATGCTTTGGCAAACCCGCAAAAAACAGAAATCATCAGCTCGAAAATAGAACACCCTGCAACACTAAGTACTTGCGAATTTTTGGAAACACAAAACTATACAATCAAATACCTTGATGTAGATAACAAGGGGTTCATCAATTTAGAACAACTTAAAAACTCAATTAATGAAAACACCTTAATGGTTTCACTTATCTGGGGAAATAATGAGATAGGAACAATTCAAGAAATTGAAAAAATTTCTAATATCTGTCAACAAAAAAATGTTGTTTTACATGTGGACGCTGTTCAGGTTTTCGGCAAGTTAGCAATTGATCTCAAACTTGTTAAGGTTGATCTTTTAACATTATCTGCGCATAAAATAGCTGGGCCAAAAGGAATTGGATGCTTATATGTCCGCCAAGGGATGCACATTGAACCTCTTGTTCACGGGGGCGTGCAGGAAAAGAAAATGCGTTCTGGAACAGAAAACCTCAGTGGTATTATCGGATTTGCTAGTGCTGCAGTTATTGCTGAGTGCGAACGAGAAAACCTATATAATCATTTATCAGGCTTAACTGATTTACTTTTCGAACGCATTTCTCAATCATTTCCTAATGCTATCCTCAATGGTCCAAAGCTTGGGAAATCGCGTTTACCTGGATTGTTGAGTTTTTCATTTCCTGATCTAGATGGTTCTGTCTTAGCATATGAATTAGATAAGTATCACATCTACCTTTCAACTGGTAGCGCATGTAGTTCCACTTTAATTGAACCCTCACACACTCTTCGTGCTATTAAGGTTCCAAAAACACATATCGAAGGGACAATTAGATTGTCACTTGGAAAGCAAACTCAAAGCGAAGATATCCCTCTTATTATTAACGCTTTAAAAAAAGCAGTGGCTATGATAACATAAACTCTAAAATAAAAACACCAAGCTTTGACCTTTAATTTTGGTCAATGGTTGGTGTTTTTTTCTAAATTGATTTATTTAAGATAGACTTTTTAGGAATGAAGTTCCATATTTTGGTTTTTCAGTTTTAAAGTTATCATTTATAGAGTAGCCTACATCAGAAAATGTTTTAAGAGTTGGTAGTTGTTTACCATCTAGGAAACGTTTTGAATAAACGAGTAAAGGCACATATTCACGTGTGTGATCAGTTCCGCTAAAGGTTGGATCATTACCATGATCAGCAGTTAGTATTAACAAATCATCTTCCTTCAACTCCTTAATAAGAGCGGGTAATTGTTTGTCAAAGACTTCAATTGCTTTTCCGTAACCAATTGGATCTCTCCTATGACCATATAATGCATCAAAGTCAACAAGATTTAAAAAGCATAATCCAGTAAAATTTTTCTTAGCAGT
This sequence comes from uncultured Mariniplasma sp., assembly GCA_964504015.1. Lineage (GTDB taxonomy): Bacteria > Bacillota_I > Bacilli_A > Acholeplasmatales > Acholeplasmataceae > Peloplasma. The sequence goes on from CAZDCS010000068.1 coordinate 2,698, forward strand.
TTCCGTTATTTGCTTCATACCATCATCATTTGAAACTGTTTTGCTATAATCAGTAATTCCGTAGCCATCAAAAATATCATTTATCTTACCTAAAGCAATAACATCATATCCTGAATCTTTTAAATAATTAAGTGTTGTTTTTTCAAAAGGTTTAAGTGCGTAATCGTGGCGATTAGAAGTTCTTGTAAAATTAGTTTTATTATTACCAATAAAAGGTCTTGCGATAACACGTCCAACTTTCCATTCTGGTTTCATCGTAATCTTGCGAGCAATCTCACAAATTCTATATTGTTCTTCAATGGGTATTATAGCTTCATGCATTGCAATTTGTAGTACTGAGTCTGCTGAAGTATACACAATCAAGTCACCTGTTTTCATGTGCTTTTCACCAAGTTTTTTAATGATTTCAGTTCCAGAAGCTGAGATATTACCAATAATACCTCTACCTGTCTTATCTGACAACTCATTTAATAGCTCTTTGGGGAAACCAGTATCAGTAAATGTTTGAAATGGTTTTGTAATACGCAGGCCCATCAGCTCCCAATGGCCAGTCATCGTATCTTTACCTAGAGACGCTTCTTGCATTTTAGTGAAAAAAGCTCTGGGGTACTTAACAGCTTCAACATTTTTTATTGGTGCAATATTCCCCAGACCTAATGCTTTCAAATTAGGGATATTAAGATCCATCTTCTTTGCGATATGACCTATTGTGTTACTTCCAACGTCATTGTAATCAGCAGCATCAGGAGCTTCTCCTATACCTATACTGTCTAGGATAACTAAAAATATTCTTTGATACATTTTATTTCTCCTCCTTAGCACGCGGATGCGCGCTTTCATATACTTTTTTAATTCTTTTTTGACTAATGTGGGTATAAATTTGTGTTGTTGATATATCTTCATGCCCTAATAATGATTGCAGTGTTCTCAAATCCATCCCATTTTCTAGCAAATGAGTAGCAAATGAATGTCTTAATGTATGTGGTGAACATTCTGTTTGGATACCTGCATCAAGAGCTAGTTTTTTTAGCAGTTTGAAAAATCCTTGTCTTGACAAGCGGTTGCCTGCTCTATTTAGAAACAGATAATCACAGTTTCCTTTTTGTAATAGAGGTTCCCTTGCTTTTACAATATAGTTTCTTAATCCGATAATAGACATATCAGAGATTGGGACCATTCTATCCTTACTACCCTTACCTTTAACCATTATATATCCTTGGTTTAGATGAATGTCTTCCATCACAATATCTAACAATTCACTAACTCTTAAACCTGATCCATAAATAAGTTCTAACAAAGCTTTGTTTCTAAGACCTAAAACTGTTGTTTTATCTACTTGCTCTAACAATGATACAACCTCATTTACGGCCAAAACTTGAGGGAGTTTTTGCTCAAACTTTGGTGTTGAAAAAGCCTTAGCAACATCAAAATCAACTTCTCTTTCTAATTCGAGAAAACGATGAAAGCTTTTAATTGATGTTAGTTTTCTCGCTAAACTTTTTGCTGCTACTATCTTTTTTAGGCTTCTTAAAAATAGTTCTATATTGCGCTTTTCAATTGAGCGAGGTTTTGTGATATTTTGATATTTCGCTAAAAATATTCGGTATTGTTCAAGGTCTTGAAGGTATGATTTTATTGTATTTTGACTTAACCCTTTTTCGGTTTTTAAATAGTATGCAAAGTCTTTTAAGAGATATTTCATACAAAGATGATAAAGACTTGATTCCCTAAAAAGATTCCTTTTTTAGTAAGCATTAGTCGACCCCTTTCTATTTTTAATAACCCGTACTCGATTTGCTCTTTCAATTGGGGGTATTTATCGAATAGATTTACCTTGTATTTTTGTTCTACATCATTTAATGAAACACCTTTAATTTTGCGCAGTCCAAAAATTAACTCATCTTGTAATAGCATATCTTTATTTTGATGGTGTTTCTCTTTTAGTGGGGATGATAGGTACTGCTTAAAGGTGTGTTGGTTTAATGTTCTGTAGCCATCGATAAAACCGTGTGCTCCAAGTCCAACTCCAATGTATTCTCCTAGTGTCCAATAGATTAAGTTATGAAGTGAATATTTTTTATTTTTAGCAAAATTAGAAATCTCATAATGTTCAAAACCTTGATTTACAAGATTGTCAATTGTCAGTTGAAACATCTCTGCTTCTAAGTCTTGTTCGATTGGCTCAAACTTTCCTTTTTTATATTGGTGGTAAAAGTATGTTTTCTTTTCTAATATAAGCGAGTAATAAGAAACGTGTTCAATATCTAGTTGCTTGACATAATCTAAATCTTTTAATAAGTCAGCCGATGTTTGCCCTGGTATAGCATAGATTAAGTCAATACTTATATTTTTAAGACCGATTTTTTTTAAGCTATCGACCACATCAAAGACTTGTCTTTGTGTGTGTTTTCGGTTAATATAGCGAAGGAGATTATCATTAAAGGTTTGCACCCCTAAGCTAATACGAGTAACCCCAAATTGTTTAAAAAGCTCTCCTTTTTGTCTATTATAGCTTTCTGGGTTGACTTCGATTGTGAATTCTTTTGCTCTTATTTCTTTTATGCTCTCAAAAAGAAGTTTAAGTTGTAGAGGCGAAAGCATGCTAGGCGTACCTCCACCGATATAGATTGTTTCAATCGTTTTAAAGTGTTTTTGATAAGACGCAATTTCATTGATAAGTGCATCTAAGTAGTTATCGATTACTTTATTATCATTTGTTACGCGCTTAGCAAAGTCACAATAATGACAAATTGATTCGCAAAACGGAATGTGAATGTATAGGCCTTTCAATTGAATCACTCCCTAACTATATTATACAGCATTTGGTTTACATAATAAAGGGGTATGGAGGATTAAAATGAAAATAATTTATTTTATCGCCTTGTTTCTCTTCTATAGTTTTGTCAACGAAATAGTTTGTTAAACTTTTTTCATTTCATCATATCGACTTATTGAATAATCCTTGCCAAAATATAGTTTAGATAGCTTTTTATGACATCTCTTTTTTCAGTGCTAATAAAATAAAACAGTGATGAGGTTACTCATCACTGTTAGCTAGTATTGCCATAAATGCTTCTTGTGGAACCTCAACACGACCAATTGCTTTCATTTTCTTTTTTCCCTTTTTTTGCTTGGATAAAAGTTTTTTCTTGCGGGTTATATCACCGCCATAGCATTTAGCTAAAACATCTTTACGCATCGCTCTAATTGTTGTTCTCGCAATTATCTTTGAACCAAGAGCAGCTTGTACTGGTATTTCAAACATTTGTCTTGGGACTAGCGTCTTCATTTTATCACAAATCAATTTGCCTCTATAATAAGCAAAGTCTTTATGGACAATCAAAGATAGCGCATCCACAACTTCTCCGTTCAATAAGATATCCATTTTTTGTAGTCTTGACCGCTTATAACCTGATACCTCATAATCAAATGACGCATAGCCCTTTGTTGATGATTTTAGCTTATCAAAAAAATCATAAACAATTTCTGAAAGAGGAAGATCATATGTTATGTGCACTCTAGTATCATCAATATAAGTCATATCACCAAAAACGCCTCTTTTTTTCTGGCAAATATCCATAATTGCCCCAACATATCCCTTAGGTGACATGATTGATGCTTTGACATAAGGCTCTTCCATGTAGTCAATTCGTTGTGGCTCAGGAAGCTTTGAAGGATTATCGATAATCACTTTTGAACCATCTGTTAAATAAATATGATAGATTACTGAAGGTGCGGTAGCTATAAGTTCAATATTGAACTCTCTACTAATTCGCTCTTGAACAATTTCCATATGTAGAAGACCTAGAAATCCCGTTCTAAAGCCAAATCCTAATGCTTGTGATGTTTCTGGTTCATAGACTAATGAAGCATCATTTAGTTTTAGTTTTTCTAAAGCGTCTTTTAGATCAGTAAACTTCGCGCTATCAATTGGGTATAGCCCACAAAAGACAACAGAGTTCATTTTCCGATATCCGGGAAGTGAATCTAGGGCTCTATTAGATTCATGAGTAACAGTATCTCCAACACCCACAGTA
>CAZDCS010000069.1:0-6730 GCA_964504015.1 uncultured Mariniplasma sp.
AAAAAAAATATAGAGATACTTAATCAGGCTATTTTGGAAGAGGTTCCAATATTTGTATATTATAAATGGGGTTGGTATAATGACTATAAACATTTCCCATACAAATCAAATTTAAGGAAAATCGATAAAAATATTGGAAATGTAAAAGATAAGTATATTAGTCATTATAATCCTAAAAGGACTTTTCCATCACAAATTAGAGAAAGACTAGGTAAGTTTCTGTCAAATAGAGACATTAGAGAGAAAATAGAATCTTTAAGAAAGAAAGATAGTTTTGAATGTGAACAGTAACAGATTAGCAACCAGTTAGTAAAATGTGGATTGGTATGGAAGTTAAAGGTGGAGTGTTAAATGTCAGAGAATTATAAAGAAAGCTGAAAAATAAGACAAAAACAGAGACAATACTTTTGATAGTAGTGCAGCATTCTCGAGTTCGTCAGGTTGGGAAAAGTTCCTTGTGATCATGAAATGGATTTTTTCTTTTGTATGGGGAGGCCCATACCTAGCTATTCAAGCAAGAAAAAGCAAAATAAATTTTGGTAATTACTGGTAGTGAATTAACAATTGTATTTTTTGTATCTGCAGTTTTAGTTAATGTGATACAGGATTTAACGGCATCATCAGAACCTATACATGTTTTTCTATCTAATGCAATTGGTGTACTGTTGTTAATAAACATTGTAGCATTAGTAGTCTATTGGGATAAATATCGAGAAGAGTAATCAATGTATTGATAATTTAAGAGCGAAATGCTCTTTTTTAATTGTAAAAGGAGATGAAGTTGGATAATCAATAAATGTGCTGTCTATACCTTTTCACTTTGATTTTTTAATTCGGATGAGGGTGTCGTTCAGGGACTCTCAACTCCACCAAATATTGGACAGGGGTATTTGTTGGGATTTATTATATTGCTTTACTTAAACTAGCCGTTTCTTCGTTGTTATAGGAAGCAAGGCTTTATTGTAACGGGAAAATGAGTGCAACAAGAATAAAACAAGACAATAATATAATGTAGCAGATTTGGTATGACAACTCATTCTAATTATGCCAAGATGCTACCACGAAACAACGTAGATAGGCCTTTTTTCTTTAATAAAGCCGTATTTACGTATTAAAAAGCATATAAAAAACCAATAAATTGATATGACACCTCTAAAGTAGACAAGATAATCAAGAATAGTGCTTTCTGAGATGTAGAAAAATTCACAAATACCATGAGAGAACCTGCTAGTGACTGAAAACAGCAAATAGGAAAGAAAAAATATAATAAGGGTATGTAATGGTGGTTTTTTCAAAAAAAAGACTTAAAAATGCATTTTTTGTGATATACTAGAAATAATAAAAAGACAACAGCATATCTAATGAAATCTTCCTTTCTGATGTGCTAATATATTGTAATATTTAAGAAAAACTTCACCTGCAAAAAAACATGTTAGTGTGAAACTAAAATTTGAAAATATTGAGCAATAAAAAAATATTTTATTTAAAAAAACTATTTTATTATGCGCCAAATTGCGCCAGTAAAAGAAGATTATTATTTTCTTAAGATATAAGTAAACTACCAAAAATGAAGGGAGGTGTAACAGTGGCAGAAGAAACTACAAAAGCACCTATCAAAAGAGCATCTGGTCGTCGCAGTAGAAAGAAAAAAGCGAGTCAAATCCCAATCGCGATTGGAGTACTTGTTATTATTATTGGAATAGGTATCTGGTTAAGCACAAAAAGTTCAAATATAGCACTTTTTTGGATAACTGGTAATGCATTCGGCTTTATTTTACAAAGATCAAGGTTTTGTTTTACAGCGTCTCTACGAGATCCCTATATTACAGGAAGCACATCAGTTACTAAAGCAGTTTTAATTGCGTTAGCAATTACAAGTATCGGATTTGCAGCACTCCAATATGGTGGTGCTACCCCATACATTGCCCCATTAAGTATTGCGACAGCAATTGGAGCATTATTATTTGGTATTGGTATGGTTATTGCAGGAGGTTGTGCATCAGGGACTTTAATGAGAGTTGGAGAAGGATTTTGGATGAACACATTAGCATTGTTCTTCTTTATCGTCGGATCATTAATCGGTGCCTATCACACTGAATGGTGGGATATGAACTTTAGAGTGACTGCACCACGAATATCGCTATATTCTGGAGCTTTAGGAGTATTTGGCGGTGTTATGGCTAATTTAGCAATTATTACAGTCCTTTATGTGCTTGCACATAAATGGGGAAAAAGAACAGAAAAAAAATAAAAACAAGGAGAAATTAAAATGAGTAAAATTAAAGAAGTAGTATTAGATTGTTTAGGTGAGGCTTGTCCAATTCCATTGATCAAAGCAGAAAAAGCATTGAAAAAAATGGCTGCAAATGATGTATTAGTTGTTGAAATCGATCATAGTTGTGCAATGAAAAATATCCCTGAATGGGCTAGAAAACAAGGGCATAATGTTGAAGTTGAAGAAATTGAAGATGGCCAATGGGAAGTCATCATTGAAAAAGTATAATCGCTTTTAATGAAGTATTTAAAGCTGATTACAGGAGGTGAATTTGCTTGAAAGCGTTTTTTGATAATGTGAAGAAAAATCATTTTTATAAAGTGTGGTTTAAAGATGCTATACCATATATTACAGGAGCGGTACTTTTGTCATTGTTTCAAATAGTAACAATGGCAACAACTGGAAACCCTTGGGGAGTTTCAGGAGTATTGACAAACTGGGGTGCTTGGATGTTTAGAGCAGTCGGTGGATCGGTAGATTCATGGTTTCATTTTAGTTCTACAGGAGCTCAAGCTACTTTAGATGCTGGAGTGTTAAATAATGCGGGATCATGGAGAAATATCGGAATTATTTTCGGTGCTCTATTTGCTACACTTATGGCTTCTGGATTTAAGTTTAAAAAAATCAAATCTATGAAACAAGTTATTGCGGCTACATTGGGTGGTTTACTAATGGGGTATGGCGCGAGAGTTGCTTTAGGGTGTAATATTGGTGCTTTATATAGCAGTATTGCTATTGGGAATATAGCGGGTTGGGTTTTTGCAGCCTTCTTATTACTAGGAGCAATAATTGGTAGTAAATTACTAATGAAGTTCTTTCTGTAACATAAATGCAGCAAAAGAAGGGGAATCACAATGAGAGAAAAAAAAGTAGAAAAATATGATGTAGTTATTATTGGCGGCGGAGCGGCTGGGCTAACGGCTGGTATCTATTGTGGGAGAGCAAAACTTAGCACTATCGTTATCGAACAAGCGCTAATTGGCGGGATCTGCACAAATACAAATGAAATAGCGAACTATCCGGGATTCCCACAAGATATCTCAGGGCTTGAACTAATGGGTTTATTTCATAAGCAAGCTAAGAAGTTTGATGTTAAATTTAAGCTGACAAATGTCAAAAGTGTTGACTTTTCAAATCCTATAAAAATCGTTGAAACTTTTAGAACAAGATATGAAGCAAAGACAGTTATTATTGCTAACGGAAGTAAACCTAGAGTTGTCGGCGTTGAAACCGAAGAACAGTTTCTAGGTAAAGGGATTGCCTTTTGTGCAACTTGTGATGCCGCTTCTAACACTGGAAAAGAAGTTCTTATTGTAGGTTCTGGTGATTCAGCTATCGAAGAAGGAATCTTTTTAACTAAGTTTGCAAGCAAAGTCAAGGTTTCGATTATTCATGATGAAGGTAAGATGGATTGCAATGAAACAGCAAAAGCTGCAGCATTGTCAAATCCAAAAATGGAATTTTTATGGAACACTGTCGTTCACGAGTATAAAGGTGGAAACGAGTTAGAAACAGTAGTTTTAAAGAATCTTAAGACAGGAGAGTTAACACCTGTTAATTGTTCAACTTGTTTCTTATTTATCGGTTTTATTCCAAATACAGGGATATATGAAGACGTTCCTGGTATTGATATGACAAAAAACGGATATATAATTACTAACGAGAACATGGAAACTAAAGTTCACGGCGTTTTTGCAGCAGGTGACGTAAGAGACAAATTCTTAAGACAAGTAGCTACATGTGTAGGTGATGCAGCAACTGCTGGTGTTATGGCAGAAAAATACATCGCTGAAGGTGAAATATTCGAAGAACAAATCATGAAAGATAACTGTATTGCCTATGTTTATGATGCAACTGACCCAAAACAAAGAGAAAATCTTTCGATGATGCAAGAAATTGAATGCTCAAGTGATGGATATACATGTATTAACATAGATACTTATAAAACAAAAGGGTTGGCTAATCGACTTTGTGTCACTGAGTATCCATCAGTTGTAATAATTAAAGATGGTAAAGTTGATAAGATTATTAGTAAAAACTTATGTAAGGTGTCTATCAAAAAACACCTCTAAATCTTATTGAAAATATAAGAAAGGAGAGACTGAATGAAAAAAATCGTATTAACTATCGTTCTTGCACTAATTGCAATCACTGTCGCTGGGTGCGCTAACCATAACTTTGGAGAGACAGATAAGTTTATTATTAGCGCGCAAGACGCACTTGAGCTTGCTGAAGGTGATGCAATACTAGTTGATGTTTCAGAAGCTGATGATTATTTAGCGGGTCACATCAAAGGAGCTATTAATATTCCTAGATCATTATTGTTAGTCCAAGAACCATATGAAAATATGCTTCCAGAAGCAAGTCAAATCGCTGATGTGATGGGCGCGGCTGGAATTACAGAAACTGATACAATATTGCTTTATGATAGAAATAAAAATATGTCTGCAGCACGAGTTCAATGGACGCTAAATGTGTTCAATAACTTCAATGTGAAAGTTGTTAGTGGTGGAATGCAAGCTTTGTTAGATGCAGGTGCTGATAGTTCAACTCAAGCTACTGTTTTAGCTGCAACAACTTATACTACCGGTGCTATGCAAAGAGCGTTACTAGTGACACTGGATTATATAAGAGCTGTTCGAAGCGATGATTCTGTCGTAATAATAGACGCAAGAAGTTTTAGTGAATTTGCTCAAGGAAATATTCCCGGGTCAATTAATATTGAATTTATCAATAATAATTTTGTTAATGGTGAATATAAAACAGCTGGGCAAATCCAATTGATTTATTTAGGTCATGGTATTTCTGCTGATACTAGAATTATCATTTATTGCCTTAGCGGAATTAGGTCTGCACAAACCTATACTGCATTAAGAAATGCAGGCTTTACTGATGTGAGAGTCTATGATGGGTCATGGACAGAGTATTATGATATTGAAAATCCAGCACCACCAGCAGGCGGGGGAGATGTAGCACCACCAGCAGGCGGAGGCGGATGTTAATAATAAAATTATAATAGAGACAAAGCTATTATAAAGATAAAAAAAAGGAGAATGTGTATGAAAAAAGTTTTATTTATTTTACTTGCATTATTAGTAGTAGGATTTACTGCTGGTTGCAAATCAGAAGAAAGTGTTGAGGATATCGCAAAAGATTATTTTGTTGAATATTCAGAAACAAAACATATGATATCTTGGGCAGATTTATTTGCTAAAGCTGATGCTGGGGATAATTTATTCATCTTAGGAATTAAAAGAGCCGCTGATGAAGATTTATATGTTAAAGGTTCATATTTTGCTGAATGGGGAACACAAGACTTAGTAGATGCTATTTCAATGTTGCCAACTAATGTTCCAGTATATGTTCACTGTGTTTCTGGTCAAACTTCAAACCAAACAGTTGCATTACTACGTATGTTAGGAGTTGACGCAATTTCTATTCTACATGGCTTTAAATTTGGTAATGTAGAAGCTGAATTCCCTGCTCACACGGCAACAACAGTTGGAGAACTGCCGGACGCAGGAGCTAAATTCAATTCTACTGTGCTAGCATTTGTTGAAGAATACTTCAAAGCAGTTGCTGATGGAACTAGCAACCTTATGAATTCAGCAACAGCAAGACCATTAATTGAAGCTGGAGACTTGCATGTGATTGATATTAGAAAAGCTAGTAGTTTTGCAGCTGGTCACATTGATGGCGCAATCAATATTCCTTTTGGTTCAGGTATGCAAGAAGCCTTTGATGATCTTGATATGAACAAAAGATATATTGTTGCTTGTTATTCAGGGCAAACTGCTGGTCAAACAGTAGCAGTTCTTAAAGCGCTAGGTCATGATAATGCAGTTTCATTACTATTTGGAATGAATGCAACTAGACCTGGGTGGGTTCATACGTTGAGAACTGGAATCGCAACAGATTATTTTGCTGATTACCCAACGACTAAACATATGATTTCATGGGCTGATTTGTTTGCACTAGATAATCCGTTTATTCTAGGAATTAAAAGAGCCGGTGGCGAAGATTTATATGTTAAAGGTTCATATTTTGCTGAATGGGGAACACAAGACTTAGTAGATGCTATTTCAATGTTGCCAACTAATGTTCCAGTATATGTTCACTGTGTTTCTGGTCAAACTTCAAACCAAACAGTTGCATTACTACGTATGTTAGGAATTGACGCAATTTCTGTTCTACATGGCTTTAAATTTGGTAATGTGGAAGCCAATTTCCCTAATGAAACAGCTTTAACAGTTGAAGATCTTCCTAATGCAAACGCTACTTTCAATCCGTTTATGCTTTCTTTTGTTGAAAATTATTTCACAGCGGTAGCTGAAGGAAATAGCAATTTAATGAATTCTGCAACAGCAAGACCATTAATTGAAGCTGGAGAATTGCATGTAATTGATATTAGAAAAGCTAGTAGTTTTGCAGCTGGTCACATTGATGGCGCAATCA
>CAZDCS010000070.1:0-6670 GCA_964504015.1 uncultured Mariniplasma sp.
GCTAACCGCTTTGGTTTTATTTGTTCCACAATCAATTAGAGATCTCTTTGCTACAGATGACCTTTTTGGGGTCATTATCTCGATTGCAGTTACTAATGGCTTAATTGAGGCATTTGCAGCTGTATCGATTGGGACACCAATTATTCTAGCTTTAAATAAAGTAAAAGAATCTAGAGAAGAGAGTTGATTTTCAATGATTTTACTATTTGATATTGGTAATACTAATATAAATATTGGCCTAGCAGAAAACAAAGAAATTATCAAGAGTTACCGCTTAAACAGCGAAGTTGAAAAAACCGCTGATGAGTATTATATAGCACTTAAGTCTTTATTTGGTAAAAATACTATAACTTCTGTAGCTATCGCTTCAGTAGTTCCAAGGATAACAGAAAAAATCATAACTATTTCTAAGAAGTTTTTCAAAATTAATCCTTTAGTAATAGGACCTGGCGTTAAAACCGGAATTAACATAAAAACTGATAACCCTAAAGAAGTAGGAGCAGACTTGATTTGTGCAGCAGCGGGACTGTTTGATCAAAAAGACTCCACGCTTATTGTTGATTTAGGAACAGCAATTAAGTATATTTATGTAAAAAATAAAATGATAAAGGGCGTAATTATTACCCCAGGGGTTGATATTTCAATCAAAGCACTTGTTGGAAATACAGCGCTACTACCCGATATTGACATTATAGTACCAAAAACAGTTCTTGGAACAAATACAGCACATTGTATGCAATCTGGTGTCACATATGGTGTTGCAGCACAAGTTGATGGTTTAATTGATCGCATAAAACTAGAAGTAAATGAAGTGTTTCGGGTTGTGTTAACTGGTGGGCTATCACCTGTGATAGCACCTTTATGTCTGCATAAACTAACCAAGGATATTGATCTTGTCTTAAAGGGGTTACTAAATATTTATAATAAGAATGAGCAATAAGAAAAAGAGGTGAATTCGAGGTTTTTACTCGATCTAAAAATGACACATACTGAAAAATATAACTTTTGGTTAAACCAAGAGAAACTTGATGCGAAACTGAGGAAAGAATTGCTTGATCTCACTAAACAGCAAATAGAAGAAGCTTTTTATAAAGACCTAGACTTTGGTACTGGCGGTCTTAGAGGAATAATGGGTGCTGGGACAAACCGGATTAATCTTTATACAATTAGAAAGGCGACCTTAGGGTTTGCCCGCTATATTAGAGGGGCTAAGATTGAGGGTGGAGTAGCAATTTCTTATGATAATCGTCAAGATTCAAAAGAGTTTGCTTATCAATCAGCAATGGTTCTAGCCGAACAAGGGATTAAATCGTACTTATTTAGCGAGTTAAGGCCAACACCGATGTTATCTTATGCCGTCCGCTACTTTAATTGTGCTGGTGGGATTATGATAACTGCATCGCATAACCCCAAACAGTATAATGGCTATAAAGCCTATGATAAGACTGGTGCGCAACTAAACTTAGTTGCTGCAGCTAAGGTAATTAGTGAGATTGGAGCTATTAAAGATCCGTTTTCGATTAATTATAGCGATAATGACTTAATCACCTATATTGATGAATCATTTGATAAGATTTATCTTAATCAAGTCAGAGAAATTAGAGTTAATGATTTAGAAAAAACAGCTAAAATTGTTTATTCGCCGCTTCATGGTTGTGGGGCACCGATTATACCTAAGTTTTTAGCTGAACAAGGTTATGATATTCATCCATATCTACCACAAATGAGTATTGATCCAACATTTTCTAAAACTGAGTCATCAAATCCTGAAGAAGCTATTGCATATGAAAAAACAATAATATATGCTCAAAAAATCGCTGCCGATATTGTTATGGTAACAGACCCTGATGCTGATCGTCTTGGTATCGCTGTTAAGCATAATAAGAAATATCATTTACTAACTGGTAATCAAACAGCAGCAATAATGCTTTATTATCTTTTAGATGAAGCAAAAAAGAAAGATTTATTACCAACTAATGGTTTTGTTTATACGACAAATGTGACATCACAACTAATTAATACGATTGCTGAGTCTTTTGATTGCAAGGTCATTACGACATTAACAGGGTTTAAATTTATTGGTGAGAAAGCAGAAATTCTCAAAGAGCAAGGTTCCTACCTTTTTGGTTGTGAGGAGTCATACGGATCCCTAGTTAAGGATTTTGTAAGAGATAAAGATGCTGTACAAGCAGTCTTTATTCTCGCTGAAATTGCTAGTTTTGTTAAACTAAAAAAACTGACAATGATCGATTATCTTGAGCAAATATATCAAAAATATGGCTACTACTATGAATTTACGCAAAACATTATGTTTCAAGGTATTGCTGGAGTCAAGAAAATCGAAGCTATTATGGATTATTTTAGAAATAACCCTCCAAAAATCGAGAGTAAGTTGCTACGCAGCGATGATGTTTTAAAAGGTATTAGAATTGAAGGGGAAAAAGAAATGAAACTTGATTTTCCTACCTCTAATGTCTTGAAATATGAGTATGAGGAAAATACTTGGATTGTTTTTAGGCCAAGTGGAACAGAGCCTAAAATTAAAATTTATTATGGGACTAAAAAACAAAAAATGGTACTAGCTAAAGAATTTATTGAAAAAATAAACACACAGATTCTAGCAAAAATCAATGCGCTATAAAGGAGATTTTATGTACAATTTAAGAAGAGAACGCTATTTAGAACAAATCGAAGATCAAAGTCTATCACTATTTTTCTCAGGAAGAGCACCACAAAAGTCTGCTGATCAAAACTACCCTTTTTCAGTTAACCGCAATTTTTATTATTTAACAGGAATTGACCAGGAAAATGTTATCTTGCTTCTTGCGAAAGGGAATGCTAAAACGACAGCTTATTTGTTCATCGCTAAAAATGACCCACTGAAAGTTTTGTGGGATGGAGCAGGCTTAACTTTTGAGCAAGCAAGCGAGATTTCTAAAATTGATTTAGTAGGGGTTAAAGACATTAACACACTTGACAAAGTGATTGCTCAGCTTTTATCAACATCAAGAGGAGCGGTTTATGGTGTTGTTGAACAGGTGTATCTAGATCTTGAGCGTCAAAATGAATTAGCACTAGATACAATAGCGATTAGTTATGCGCATCTGCTTAAAAAAAGCTATCCTTTTATCGATATTAAAAAAAACCAGGCCGTTGTAGCTAGACTTAGAATGGTTAAAGACAAAAACGAAATTAATTTGATAAAAGAAGCGATTTCGATAACTGCTGCAGGGTTAAGTAAAATTATGAGCACTTTAAAACCTGGTTTGAAAGAGTATGAAGTGCAAGCGGAGTATAATCATATCTTAAATAAAAACAGAGTAACGCCATCATTTGATATTATTGCTGCATCTGGTAAAAATGCGACTGTATTGCACTATATCCAAAATGATGGAAAAATCAATAATAACGACTTGATTTTATTTGATTTAGGTGTTGATTATAAATATTATTGTTCTGATGTTTCCCGGGTTTATCCGGCTAGTGGAACTTTTTCTAAACGACAAAAACAAATCTATGAAATTGTTTTAAAGGCCAATAAAGAAACAATAAAATGGGTTAAACCAGGCATTACAATGCAAGAATTCAATAAATACGGGAAAGATATTTTAATTCAAGGAGCTAAGGAGATAGGACTTATTAAAGAGGATCAAGAAATAGATAAGTATTACTATCACTCCCTTGGTCATTATTTAGGTCTTGATGTTCATGATGTCTGCGATGTTAGTCTAGCTATTCCTGTTGGTGCAGTTATAACAGTTGAACCTGGGCTCTATATCGCCGAAGAGGGCATTGGCATTAGAATTGAAGATGATTTGCTTATGACTGAAAAAGGAGCTCTTAACTTAACTCAAGGCATTGTTAAAGAAGTTTCAGAGATCGAAAAAATTATGAATTAATCACTTTAAGGTCCAACTCATTTGAGGGGGACTTTTTTTGAAGTAAACTAAAAGTTATTTTCCTAGTATAAGGCAGGAGGATAGATAAATGAAAAAAATCGTATTTATGTTTTTGGCTTTAGCGATGATATTTGGAGTGGCACCACAAACAAGTGCTGCAACAAACCATCAAAATTTTGAATCAATTACGTTGACATCAGGTAAACTACTAGAAGATTACAGCTTATCAGAGTATAGGAGGTATTATAGAAAGGTCAATAGGCGCCGATTTTTTGGGTGGCGAACTCATACAGTAACATCAAACGTGAAAGTCACATATATTTCTGAGACCTTGTTTTCTTACTATAATGATGGTTATACAGCAATTGAATATAGTTTTAAATTAGACCGGAAAGTAAGTTCGAAACTATCGTTATCAGCAACAGGTTCAATTGGCATTAAAAACACAACAACAAAACAAGGATTTAAGAACAACCTTAATGGGTCCTTAAAATTATCTGCAGATTACACAGTTTCACAAGATGATCGCGAAACTTATGAAATAAAGTTGAAGGTAGATCCTGGGACACAGGTCAATCTATACATCTATGGCGAGGGAAAACTAACAAACGGTGTTGCTGCTAGATATGTTTTTTGGGTGCGGGCAAGTCGTGGTGGTTTTGAAATATTTATTGTAACTACGCAATATCAGCGCCTAGAAAAGATAAGAATATGAAGAAAATCATTTTTTACTTTAGTTTGATTGTGGTGGTTTTAGCTCTTGTGATCATTATTATTAATAATGAAGAAAAAAGCCCTAGTAAGCTCTTAAGTGTTTTGCAGTACCACAGCCATTTGGCTGAAGAAAAACAAGAAATTGAAATTATTCTTTATACAAATGATCTCGGCCACCCAATAGTTGATGTTGCTAGCTATGCATCTGTCTACCTCATAAACAAAGATGAATCAAAGAAGCTGCAACTTTATCTAAATAAAATAGTAAAAGCTCATCAAGAACAATATTTGAATGAAACTTATAATCAATTTATTTTATATTTAGAGCTTCCCTATCTTGACCAAGATTATAAAATTGATGAAGCCTATTTGCAAATAGAGCTCATCAACGGAGATCAGTACCTAATTGAGATTGGTGGGTTTTCATTAATGAGGAGTTCAACTGCTGTTAAACATCTTGATTGGAACGGGTTAAACGGAGTTAAGCAAGAAGGTATGCATTTGTCAAGACTGTATCAAATTTTTATTGACTATGTATCGTTGAATGAAACAATTGAACAAATAGCTATTGGCGTTGATTATAGTGTTAGTTTTGTTGTTAAACAACAACGGATAGTAATTGAGATCGCTTATGAGAATATACTTTTATTTAATGTGCCGATTCGGATTACATATGCTAACGGAGAGCACCAAACCATTTCTAACTTTAGATATATAATTGATTACCAAATATTAAAAGAAAGCGGGATGTTAATTCGAACTTATGTGCTTAATTAAAATGGAGAAAGCGGGAAAAAATTATTTAGATAAAAAATTTGATCTAACGATCAATTTAGGTGATTTTGTTTTGGTTAGTGGTGATAATGGGAACGGGAAAACAACCTTAATTCAGTTAATCCTAGGATTCATCAACCCCGATAGTGGCACAATTGAGGCAAAAGACCTTAAAATAGGTTATTTACCGGAAAAGGCGATGTTGCCTTCGTTTGTTAAAGTGTTAACTTATTTAGAAACACTTGCCCGAATTAAAAAAGCAAAACTCGATGAATCATTGTTATTAGATTTTAAGCTTCCTATTTTTAAAAGTATTCATGAACTTTCAAAAGGAAACCAACAAAAATTAGCGATAGTCTCGACTTTTGTTGGGCATCCGGATCTAATTATTCTAGATGAACCGTTATCAGGGTTAGATGCGGAAAGCGAGAAAACTTTAAAATTTCTAATTGAGAAGAAAAAGGCACAGGGAATGAGTTTTCTAATTTCGACTCATAAACCAGATATCTTTAAACATATGGCTAACACTCATTTGAAGCTATGATTCGTTTTTTGTACATGCATGTTTTTTATGCCAAAAAAAGAATATTTTTGGTGCTGGCGTTTTTGGGTTTTATTGCTTTGATGGTTTTGTTTGTCTATACGAGTGACTCTAGTTATGAACAAAGACTTTTTCATAGTTATTATCAACTATACTATGAGCAAATGATGATCAAATTACTCACGATTCTATTACCCTTTTTTGTGGTTTTGCTAACAATGGATCACGATCAAAGTTATCTTAAACCGTTAATCAGTTATTTCGGTAGAACAAATATCGCAGTTTGTAAAATAATTCTTTATCTAGGTGTTTTGTTATGGCTCTACATAATGATCTTTTTGCTTTACCAAATAATCCCTTTCTTAATGACCGATTACTACACAATTGATTTTTCTAAAGGCTATCTTTTCTTTCACCTTTATCTTGATGGACTCATAATCTTAGTTTTTGTGCTCTTTTTTATTAGAGAAAAGCATAAATCGCTAGCTATTATCATCCCGGTTTTCTATCTTCTTTTTACTTTTCTAAAAGAAGACTCACCTAGTTTGACCTTATTTTACCTTCTTCCTATCTATTGTTCTACTTTTTCAACCTATACACTTGCATATTTATACAAAGCGTGTTATATTTATTTAGGATTTGCCTTAATTGTTTACAAAGCGAAGTTTGAATCAATAAAGTGATAATATACTTGACATATCGACACTAAGTAGGTATAATTATATAGTAGTAAAGTAAGTGA
>CAZDCS010000071.1:0-6618 GCA_964504015.1 uncultured Mariniplasma sp.
ATTAGTAACTGCAATCGAGATAATAACCCCAAAAAGATCATCAGTAGCAAAGAGATCTCTAATTGATTGTGGAACAAATAAAACCAAAGCGGTTAGCACTAATAACGTATGAATAATTGTGCTAATAATTAGTGTGGCCGGAATTAACATTTTTTCTTTGGTTCCTGCTTTAACAAATGAGAAATACATCGTAATAAATATTGCAATAACAAACAGCGTTATTGGCATCAAAATCTCTTGATTCCAATTAGTGAAATCAGCAATAGCTATCGCTGCATAATAGAGACCAAAAGTTGTAACAAGAACAACAATCCCAAAAAGATAGACATCACTATTTTTTGCTTTGTTGTTGATTATTTTCAATCCTTGATAAAGGTATATGGCAGCAACCGCAAACAATAAACGTGGTAAAACTGAAATCCACGGATATTGAAAGGCGAAATCTAGAGGTCCCATTGGTGTAAATGATCGCATCCACGACCCCATACCAAATAACAAACCTAACAATACCACATTTCTTTTAGGTAATATAAAAACACCAATTAAGACAGGTATATGGATAATTGTCACACTAACAAAGGGTGTTAAGGGAATAAATCCCGCCCCAGGAACAAAAATCATAATCACAATTATAGCTGCAAAAACTGATGTTAACGTTAAATCAAAAATCACATTTTTTTTCATTTTCTTCTCCTTTTTAGGCCACAAAGGGTCCCATAAGTAATTCGATTATACTCATCTTTATCAAAAAATTCAAATTCAATACTTTAATTACTCTAGATACTCCCCATAGGGGGTATTATCAGGGTCAGGATAAAGGCGTTTGCCGCCGTTTAGAGCATTGATTGTTTCAACTTCCGCCTCTGTTAATTTAAGCTGTTGTGCGGCAAAATTTTCTTTAATCCTTGAAAGAGTTACTGATTTAGGGATCATTATGATCCCTCTTTTTAAGCCCCAAGCAATCACAACTTGCGCAATGGATCTTTGATGTTTTTCAGCGATTTTCGTTAATTCTTCTGCCATTTCGCCTTTAAAAACTCCACCTCGCATAAAAGGCCCATATGACTCGATAGCGATATTTTGTTTTTCTAAATAAGTTTGGTAATTAATTTGCGTTAGCCCTGGATGCATTTCAATTTGGTTAACCATTGGCATAATTTTAGCTGTTTTAGCTAGGTCCGTTAAATGATGTTTAGCAAAGTTAGAAACTCCGATTGCTCTAGCTTTTTTTGCTTCATATAATTCTTCAAACAATGCCCAAGTTTGCTGGTTAACCCTTTCATCACGATTAGGCCAATGAATCAAATAAAGATCAATGTAATCAGTTCCTAGTTTTTCTAGGGAATCATAAAATGCTTGCCGCATTTTATCTTTAGTTGAATGCCCTTTTTGTTTAGTTGTAATAAACACTTGCTCTCTAGGCACTAAAGAATCAGAAAGTGCTTTTCCAACAATGTGCTCATTATTATACATTTGTGCCGTGTCAATATGACGGTACCCTATCTCTAAGGCATATTCAAATGTTTTATAAGCTATTTTCTCATCATTTACTAAATAGGTGCCTAACCCCAACATTGGCATCTCTACCCCGTTGATTAACCGCTTTTTCATGAGTTACTCTCTTTTAGCTTTTTAATCTTTTTAGGGGTTAGATCTCTAAGGACCCTAAAAAGCATCTTTCTTGCGGAATTCAGATCATTAATATCCATCATTGCTGCGGTGGTGTGAATGTAGCGTGCAGGTAGTCCGATTGTTGTAGCTAAAATTCCACCTTTAAGATCGAGTGCTTTCGCTGCATCAGTTCCACCTTTAGAGGTGAAATACTGATGATCTATTTTATGCTTTTTAGCTAATGTAACAAAATAATCCAAGAGTCCTTGGTGCATTAAATTTCTTGGATCAAAAATTCGCAATAAAAAGCCCTTACCTAATCCCCCTTGTGCATAAGGATCAAGAGCATCATTTACTGGTGATGCATCTAGTGCAATAAAAACATCTGGGTCAAAGTAGTTAACCGCAGTCTCCGCCCCTCTTAGACCAACTTCTTCTTGGACAGTTGCTCCAACAACAAGCGTAAAGGGTAGTTCAATATTATTAAACTTAGCAATTGTTTCTAAAGCTAGCCCACAACCAAAACGGTTATCAATCGCCTTTGAGATAACCCGGTTAGGGTTTTTAGTATAAGTAAAAGGATTATCAAATAAAACCATATCTCCTAGGGACACACCAAAAGAAATTGCTTCTTTTTTGGAGCTTGCTCCAATGTCTAGTGCTAAAAGAGCGATATTAGTAATTTGATCTTTTTTAAAATGCGGCGGGATACCCCCAACAACACCTTTGATTACGCCTTGTTGCGTATAAACATTTAAAACTTGTGAGACAAATATTTCACCAGCTAGTCCACCAACAGCTTGCAGCTTAATCATACCTAAGTTAGTAATGCCAACAACCATCAATCCAACTTCATCCATATGTCCCGCAATCATTACAACCATGGGGTTTTCAGTTTTTGCTTTTTTCACAGCAAAAACAGAACCTAGGTGATCGCTTTCAATAACAAAGTTATCATATTTAAGCATATAGCTTTCCATATATTTTTTAACATCTTTTTCATAACCGCTAATCCCGGCAAGTGTAAATAAATCTTTATATACCTTTTTTAACATTTCATTCTACCCTCCCAATAAGTTGATAAATTGGCCCTAAGGCTCTTTTTTTTATTTCATATTCCGTCATATAAGCTGACTCTTTGACATTATAATCGATTGTTTCAATATTTAAGTAGTCATGTAGATAATTAATGGAATCATCAAATAAAGCAATATGATCTGTTCTAAACTGCACAAATGAATTGCGTTTTAAAATAACTAAATACATCTTTAGAAAACTAGGAGCTGTCAATCTCCTTTTATGGTGTTTTGTTTTAGGCCAAGGGTCAGAGAAATTCAAATAAACCCCAGATAAGCTTTTTGGTTCAAAATAGGACAGCAAATTTTTAGCATCTCCATAAATAATAATGAGATTTTTTAACCCTAAGAGATTTCTTTTCTCAACAATCCTATAACAGACATTGATATTAACTTCCATTGCAATATAGGTGTTTTGCGGATTATCTTTGGCTAAAGTCGTTAAAAACAAACCCTTACCACTACCAATTTCTAAAAAGATTTGATGATCTTTAAGTTTCACCTGTTCGGTGCCAACAATAACACCCTGGCTTCTCAATAATTGTTCATCAACATATTTCAATCGTTTTTGTCGCATTTATTCACATCACTTCATAATGAATTTTAACAAACCTTAAGTAATCTTTCCTAACTTTTCAGTCAAAATAAATTCAGAGATAGCCAAAATTGCCTTTTCGGCATCGCTGCCCTTAGCAATCACTTTAACTAATTCCCCTTTGTAGATACCTAGAGACATTAACCCCATAATTGATTTTAAGTTAACAGTTTTACCAAAAGCACTCAGATCTATTTCTGAGTGAAAGCTCATCGCTAAGTTGACAAGCCTTGTTGCCGGACGGGCATGTATGCCGTAGGCAGCAGTAATCATAAATGATCGTTCCATAAGTCAGCCTCTTTCCTTTTTATATTTAGAAATGTTAGAATTTGTTGTGGTTGTCTTTTAACAAGTAATGTCAACTCATTTCCTTTTATAACAGCTGGAAGCCTAAGTTCTTGCAGTTTCACGGCACTAATGGAGTTAATGTCTTTAACGCTAACCTTCAATCTTTGATGCTCATTGCTCAATTCACTAAGGTTAGCTGCTCCCCCTAATGATTCTAGCAATTTGTTAAGTTTCTCATCATCTAAAGGAATTTCATTTATTGCTTTTCTTTTTTCTAAACTAATTACCACTAAAACGATAATGATTGCGACAACGGATAAAACAAGCATGATAAACCCAATTGAAATACCTAAATTAGAATCCATAATTCTCCCTCTTTCCTACTCTTTTTTTTATTTGATTAACATTGCATCGCCAAACGAGAAAAACCTGTATTTGCGTTTAATCGCTTCTAAATAAGCTTTTTTAATAAATTCAGAACCAGCTAAAGCACTTACGAGCATAATTAATGTTGATTTAGGCAAATGAAAATTTGTAATCAAACAATTAACAACCTTAAATTCATATCCCGGATAAATAAAAATTCCCGTTTCAAATGTCCCTTGGTGAAATCCATTATTATAGTTACTCTCAATTGTTCTAATTGATGTCGTTCCGACACACACAAAGCGCTTCTTATTTTTAATTGCCAAATTTAAGCGCTCAGTTGTTTTTTGCGTTAAAGTGTATGTCTCTTCATGCATATGGTGTTCTGTCACTTTATCGGCTGAAACAGGCTTAAAAGTCCCTAGTCCAACATGCAGTGTTATTGGGATTATCTCAACCCCTTTTTCTCTTATTCTGTCCATCAATTCTTTTGTGAAGTGAAGTCCTGCTGTTGGTGCGGCAGCACTTCCTAAATCTTTGGCGTAAACTGTTTGATAACGATCGTTTTCTTTTAATTGTTCCCTAATATATGGCGGTAGCGGCATACTTCCAAGCTGTTCTAATCGCTCAATTAACAACCCCTCATAACTGAGTTTAAACAATCGCAGCCCCTCATCTAACACTTTAACACACTTAGCCGTTAAAAGCTTGCCAAAACCGATTATAGTGCCCAGTTTAACCTTTCTTGCTGGCTGCGTCATTGCCTGCCAAACATCTTTTTCTACTTCTTTTAATAATAGAACTTCAATTACTGCGTTAGTCTCTTCTTTTATGCCCATCAAGCGAGCAGGAATAACTTTGGAATCATTTATAATCATAACGTCATTTTCATTCAACTGATCAACTAGTTCATAAAAATGATGATCGCTTAATTTCTCATTACTACGATCTAGAACTAAAAGTCTTGAATGATCCCTTTTCTCACTTGGGTGTTGCGCTATTAATTCTTTTGGCAATTGGAAATCAAAATCACTAACCCTCATTATTGAAAACTCCCTTATAATATTTTATACCTAGGCACTGATAAGCTTTTTCAGTTGCCACTCTACCTCGTGCTGTTCTTTTAATATAACCTTCTTTTAACAAAAACGGTTCATAAACATCTTCGATTGTCGTTACTTCTTCACTAATCGTCGCTGATAAAGTTTCAATGCCGACTGGTCCACCACCAAAGGTCTTAATAATGCTATTTAAATAGCTATGATCAATATAATCGAGTCCACTGTTATCAATTCCTAATTTGGATAAAGCGTGGTTTGTAATCTCGTGGGTTACAATACCATTACCGATAATTTCAGCAAAATCGCGAACTCTCCTAAACAATCTATTAGCAATTCTTGGTGTACCTCTACTTCTATTTGCTAGAGCATCAATCGCTTTTTCCTCTATTTCATTATGATAAACTTTTGCTGTTCGTCTAACAATTTTTTCTAAATCGGATACTGAATAATATGACAATCTAAAGACCACGCCAAAGCGTTCTCGAAGAGGTGCAGATAAATCACCAAATCTTGTTGTAGCTCCAATTAAGGTGAAAGGCGGAATATCAATTCTAATTGATCTTGATTCATGATCCTTGCCAATAACAATATCCAGGACATAATCTTCCATAGCTGCATATAAAACCTCTTCTACTACTCTTGGCAACCGGTGAATTTCATCGATAAATAAAACATCGCCTGCACTCAAAGAACTTAAAATGGCAGCTAGGTCACCACTTCTTTCAATTGCTGGACCACTTGTTATTTTAATTTGAACGTTAAGTTCATTTGCAATAATTTGAGCTAACGTTGTTTTACCAAGTCCTGGTGGACCATAAAGTAAAATATGATCTAGTGATTCACTACGTTTTAGTGCGGCCTTAATATAGATATCAAGCATTTCTTTAATATCCCCTTGTCCGATATATTGTGCTAAAACTTGCGGTCGAAGTGTTTGATCTTCATCTTCTTTAATTGATAATGCCGTCACAATTCTGTCTTTATCCATTTGACACCTACTTAATTAGAATTTGTAGAGCCTGCTTGATCATCAGTTCAACTGACTGACTACAATCAAGTTTTTTTATTGCTTTTTTAATCTCTATTCGCGAAAACCCAAGTGCTCCAAGTGCTTCTTTAACATCACTTTCTTTTGGTGCAATTAACTCATTTTGATCTTCGATAAGTTTTCCTTTAAGATCCAGAATAATCTGTTGAGCTGTCTTTAGACCAATTCCTGGAAACTGTGTTAAGTACTTAATGTTACCTTCCTCGATGGCTAAAATGGTATCATTGAGTGCCTCATTTGCCAAAATACTCAAAGCACTCTTAGGGCCGATACCAGACACTCCAATCAGCCGAATAAAAAGCAGTTTCTTTTCGAAACTAGAAAACCCATATAAGTTATTAATATCTTCTCTTGTATAATGGTGCGTATAGACTTTTACTAAGTCATCTATTTTATAACTATATGGAGCAGGAGATATTATCAAATAGCCAATTCCTTGATTTTCAACAACGATAAACCCTGGATTAATTTGGGTAACAACACCCTGGATATAAGCATACATTTTCAACACCACACCTTTTATGTTTGGTCTAATTATAACATTTTTCTCTTGTTTTATCTATCCTTACAACG
>CAZDCS010000072.1:0-6608 GCA_964504015.1 uncultured Mariniplasma sp.
GAACAAATTGATTTTCTAGCTCCACTTTACGCTGGAGACTTTATCGAAGTTATTGGTAAAATCATTAAAACTGGAACAACTTCACGTAAAATGAGTTTTGAGTGTTATAAAGTCATTGAAGCTAGAGCCGATATTAACCCAAGTGCTGCAGATGTCTTATCAGAAAAGATATTGACAACAAAAGCAATTGGAACATGCATTGTTCCAAAAGATAAAATGAGGGTTAAACATGGATAAGTTAATTATTACCGCGGCTATTTCTGGTGCCGAAGTTAAAAAAGAACATACACCATATATTCCTTATACAATAGATGAAACAGTCCAAGAAGCTTATCAATCATATCTGGCAGGTGCAGCAATTATTCACTTGCACGTTAGAAATGATGACGGCAGTCCCACACAAGATAAAGATCGCTATGAAAAAGTCATCAAAGCGATTAGAAAAAAATGTGGTGATGTTATCATTCAACCTTCAACAGGGGGTGCAGTTGGAATGAGTAGAGATGTCAGAATGCAACCAACACAATTACCAATTGAAATGGCAACTCTAGATTGTGGAACGCTTAACTTTGGCGGTGATGATATTTTCATTAACACTGAAAATGATATTAAATACTTTGCTAAAGTTATGAAACAAAAACAAATTATGCCTGAGTTAGAATGTTTTGAAAAAGGACATATCGATATGGTTTTGAGATTAAGGAAAAAAGGGTTTATTCATGATCCGATGCACTTTAGTTTTGTTTTAGGTGTCAACGGCGGAATGACGGGAGAAGAAAGGGACTTTCACTTTCTAAGAGAAAGTATTCCTGAGAATACGACCTTTAGTGTCGCTGGTATTGGACGCTATGAGTTTCCTTTAGCAGAGCTTTCAATTAAATACGGGGGCCATGTCAGAGTTGGACTAGAAGATAATATCTATATCGAAAAAGGGGTTCTTGCAAAAGGAAATAAAGAACTTGTTGCTAAGGTAGTATCTTTAGCTAAAAAATATAATAGAGAGATTGCTTCACCAAAAGAAGCTAGAGAAATATTAAAAATGAAGGAGTTTGACAATGAAAAAATTATGTAGATACGGAACACACAGAGTTTTAGAACCAAAAGGAACATTACCTCAAGGAGCTTATAAGATTGATCCAACACCTGTTTGTTACGCAAATGAGTGCTTAATTGAAGTAGATGTTCTAAATATTGATTCGGCTTCGTTTGTCCAAATTAAAGAAGTATGTAATAATGATGAAGAAAAAATGAAAGAAATGATTTTAGGGATTGTTAAAAGACAAGGGAAAATGCAAAATCCAGTAACTAAGAGTGGTGGAATGCTAATTGGAACAGTTAAAGAAGTGGGGAAAGATTTTAGTGGAAAAGATTTAAAGCCTGGTGTGAAACTAGCAACACTAGTTTCGCTCTCACTTACACCGCTAAATATCGAAAAAATCATTTCGATTAACCTTGAAAATGATCAAGTTAAAATTAAAGGTCAAGCTATTTTGTTTGATTCAGGAATCTATTCAGTAATTCCGAGTCACCTAGATGAAAAATTTGTTTTAGCAGCATTAGATGTTGCAGGTGCTCCAGCACAAGCAAAAAAATTAGCTAAATTAAACGATACTGTCTTAATTATTGGGGCAGCAGGTAAAAGTGGAATGCTTTGTGCATATGCCGCTAAAAAACAAGTAGGACCTAAAGGGAAAGTAATAGGGCTTATTAGAAAAGAAAGTCAAATAGAATTACTAACATCATTAAAAATATTTGATGAACTAATTGTTCAAAGTGCCCTTGATAGCGTTGCAGTTTATGAAAAAGTATTAGCAGCAACTAACGGGGAATTAGCAGATGTGACAATAAATGTCGTTAACATTGAAAACACCGAAATGACATCAATACTATCGACTAAAGAAGATGGAATTGTCTATTTCTTTAGTATGGCAACATCCTTTACTAGAGCAGCATTAGGTGCTGAGGGAATCGGAAAAGACGTTACAATGATAGTTGGAAACGGCTATACTAAAAACCACGCAAAAATCACATTAGATATTTTAGAAGAAAGTAAACTTTTGTTTGATTTGTTTATGACTAGATACGCGTAAAGAGGGGTCTACTATGAAATCAGTAACAAATGATAGTTATTTAGAACGCAAAAACACGTGTTTTAAAGATGTTAGAGATGAAGATTGGAATAGCTGGAAATGGCAAACAGCAAACAGGATTAGGAAAGTTGAAGATTTAGGCAAGTATATCCAATTAAGCGAAGACGAAAAAACAACAATTGGGGAAGTCTTAAACAAAATGCAAATGGCAATCACACCCTATTATTTCACGCTAATTGATCCAGATGACCCTGAATGTCCAATTAGAAAGCAAGCAATTCCAATTGGTGCGGAAATGATCATTGGTAAAAATGACCTCTATGACCCTTTAGCTGAAGACCATGATTCACCTGTGCCCGGGATAACACATCGTTATCCCGATCGTGTTTTATTTTTGATTACTGATATGTGCAGCATGTATTGTCGTCATTGCACAAGAAGAAGGTTTGCTGGGACTAATGACTCTGCCTTAAAAACATCTCAACTTGATAACGCAATTGACTATATTGCCAGACACGAAGAGATTAGCGATGTTTTGTTAAGTGGGGGAGACGCATTTATGTCAAGCGATTCAACCTTGGAATACATCTTGAAAAAGTTGCGCAAAATAGAACATGTTCAAGTTATTCGTTTTGGGACAAGGACACCTGTTGTTATGCCTCAAAGAGTAACAAAAGAGTTAGTTGATATGCTGAAAAAATATCATCCGATTTGGGTAAATGTTCATTTTAATCATCCTAATGAAATAACCAAAGAAAGCAAAAAAGCGATTGACCTCCTTGTTGATGCTGGAATACTAGTGGGAAATCAAAGTGTTTTACTTAAAGGAGTTAATGATTGTGTCCACATTATGCGAAAACTTGTTAAAAGTCTAATCGCAATTAGAGTTAGACCTTATTACCTTTATCAGTGTGATCTTTCGGTTGGAATTGAACATTTTAGAACAACAGTGTCTAAAGGAATTGAAATTATCGAAGGATTGCGTGGCCACATTAGTGGGCTAGCTATCCCTACTTTCGTCGTTGATGCTCCAGGTGGTGGTGGTAAAATACCAGTAATGCCGACTTACTTGATATCAAGTGCACCAGGGAAAGTGATACTTAGAAATTTTGAGGGTGTTATTACAACATATAGTGAGCCAACAAACTATGAGTCAAAGTGTAACTGTGAAAACTGTCGTGAGAATAAATGCCTTGGTGTTTGCGGTTTGCTAGCGGGTGAAGGGATTTCACTCGAACCTGAGAACCTAAAACGGAAAAAACGGATTGATAATGAAAAGAATCATTGATAAAGTTCTTGTAACAGGGATTATTGGCTTAGCAAAAAACACAGGTAAAACAACAACACTTAATTCTATTTTGGAATTATATAAATCTGAGATAATTGGATTAACTAGTATTGGTCTAGATGGGGAAGAAATAGATCAATTAAATTACTTACCTAAACCCAAAATACTTGTTAAACCAAAAATGATAATTGCCACTGCGTGTGGCTGTCTTGAGGCTTCAGATATCAGTTACAAACTGTTAGAGAAAACTGATCTACAAACAGCACTTGGCCCCGTTTCAATTATTGAGATTATCTCAAGTGGAAACATGGTAATTGCGGGACCGACAACTAATAAAGAACTAGGCGTTCTAATTTCTAAAATGAAACAGTATACAAAGCGGATTTTTATTGATGGTGCTTTTAACCGGATGACTTTTGCTAATATTGCTAATATTGAGGCAATTATCTTAGCTACAGGTGCTGCTGTTGGACCATTGATGCAAAAGACGATCGAGCAAACTAAAGTTGTTGTTGAATCTTTTGGTCTGGCTAAGGCTAAAGATTACAAAAAGATTCCAAATGAGGCTCTAATAATTAAAACAAGTGATGGGTCCTATAAGTTTAAAAGTAAACAAATTGATGTTTTGAGCACAGCGATTCAAGGTCTAATGTCACCAATAGAGTCAATTTATATAAATGGAGCAATTACACCAAGACTTGTTTCCTTCTTTATTAAAAACAAAATACGCGATATAACGCTAATTTGTAATGACCCAACAAAGTTACTTATTTTGGAACGTGAATTTTCAAATTTAGCGAAATTAAGAATAAAAATAAATATTATTAAACCGTGTCCTTTGCTCTTTGTTACAATAAACCCTTTTAGTCCAATTGGGTACCACTATGATGCAGATGAATTTTTAACTGCAATGAAAAAAGCAATCAAGGTTCCAGTTTATAACGTTAAGAAAATGGGGTTAAAAGATGTCTAAACTAAATTTGAACAAACAAGTTATCAAACAGTGCAGAAAAAGTGCATTTGCTATTGCTACACAAGTTCAAAACTTTATCGATAAACACTCAACAGTTACTGTTGAGCGCTCAATTCTACGCCTTTTAGGTATTGATGGTGTAGATGAATTTGGGGCGCCTTTAGTAAATGTTGTTGTTGATCATATTCAACAACAAGCAGATTTAACAAAAGGCGTTTGTCACTACTTATCATATGCTATCAATGACTTAGGAGTTTCTCCTCAAGAAATAGCAGTTATGATTACTAAAAAAGACCTAGATTTAAGTAAATATAAAGATAATGAAAAAACACCATATTTAGAATTAATTATGCCGTTTTTTAAAAAGACGCTAAACCAGATTGATAAAATGAAGGAAATACGCCGAAAAGAAATTGCTAATACGCCAGATAAAGGGACCCCTTCAAAGTATACAATTGTTGCGACTGGTAACATTTATGAAGATATTGATCAAGCAATATCAGCAGCGAAGCGCGGCGCACAAATTATTGCCGTTATTAGAAGTACAGGGCAATCATTATTAGACTATGTTCCTTATGGAGCAACTATTGAGGGTTTTGGTGGAACTTATGCTACGCAAGAAAACTTTCGTTTAATGAGAGAAGCATTAGATAAAGTTGGGAAACAAGAGAAAAGATACATTAAATTAGTGAATTACGCTTCTGGTCTCTGCATGCCAGAAATAGTTGCTATGGGAGCTGTTGAACGTCTTGATATGATGTTAAATGATTCATTGTATGGGATTATTTTTAGAGATATTAACATGAAGAGAACTTTTATTGATCAATATTTTTCACGTGTATTAAGTGCATATTCAGACATTGTTATTAATACAGGAGAAGATAATTATCTAACGACATCTGATGCGATGGAGCATGCTCATACTGTTTTAGCTTCTCAGTTTATCAATGAGCAGTTTGCTAAAAAAGCGCTAATGGATGAATCATTAATGGGCTTAGGTCACGCATATGAAATTAGTCCCGAGATTGAAAATAGTTTTTTATATGAATTGGCGCAAGCTGAAATGTCTCGTGAGATATTTCCTGATGCCCCTTTAAAATATATGCCACCAACTAAGCATATTACAGGAGATATTTTTAAAGGAACAGTGCAAAATACCTTATTCAATATTGTCTGTGTTACATCTAAACAGTCAATTCACCTTTTGGGAATGATGACAGAAGCGATTCATACTCCGTTTATGAGTGATCGGTCACTAGCATTAGATAATGCATCATACATTGAAAAAGCATTTAAAAACTTTGGTGATGAAATCACTTATAATCCTGACGGGATTATTGTTAACCGCGCGACATCAGTTTTAAAGAATGCTGAAAAACTATTGCGTGAAATAAATGAGATTACAATGTTTAAGTCGCTAGCAAAAGGAACTTTTGCTGATGTTAAGCGCACAGAAGATGGTGGAAAAGGACTCAAGGGTGTTTTTAAAAGGCATGATGATTATGAAAATCCAATTATTGATCATTTGTTAAAACAACTAAAGGAGAGAAATCATGGAAAATAAAACAAAAATGATTCGTCCTTATGGAGATACATTAAATGATGGAAAAATCCAATTGAGTTTTTCTTTGCCAATGCCGTGTAGTGTATTAGCTAGTGAAGCAGCAAAAAAATTAGCTCAAGAGATGGGACTCCATGATCCTGCAGTTGTTCATAGTTCTTCATTGAGTGATAACTTTAGTTTCTTTATTGTTTATGGGACTACTCAACATCAAGTAGATGTTAGCGAACTTAAAGTTGTTGAAGTTGAGTCTAAATCCATGTCAAAAGAAGAAGTTGAAACTTATATAAAAAAGAATTTCGCAAAAGAAATTGTGATTATTGGTGCCTCAACAGGAACCGATGCTCACACTGTAGGTATTGATGCTATTATGAATATGAAGGGCTACAACGGTAATTACGGACTTGAACGATATAAAGGGGTTCACGCTATTAACCTTGGAGGGCAAGTTGAAAATGAAGCATTGCTAGAAAAAGCAATTGAATACAAAGCTGATGTTATATTAGTGAGCCAGACAGTTACACAAAAAGATATTCATGTTAAAAACTTGACCAGCTTTATTGAACTTTTAGAAGCAGAAGGTGTTAGAGATGATTTTATTGTTATTATTGGTGGCGCTAGGGTAACTCACGGCCTTGCTAAAGAGCTGGGTTATGATGCTGGTTTTGGGCCTAATCAATATGCTTTTGATGTTGC
>CAZDCS010000073.1:0-6420 GCA_964504015.1 uncultured Mariniplasma sp.
ATTAAAGACAATGTTTTAATCTCGGGTGAAAACGGATCTGGTAAATCAACGCTCTTAGATGCTATGCAATTTTTGTTTGTTGGCGGAAAGAGTGGATCTAAATTTAATGTAGCAGCAACCGATGACGCTAAAAGAACGCTTGAGGGTTATGTTAGAGGGCGCATTGGTGCTGAAAACAAAGAATTCCTGAGAAATGGCGATGTTATCACGCATGTAGCCTTAGAGTTTTTTGATGAGCAAACCAAGAGCTACAGTGTTATTGGCTGTCTTTTGGATTTGCCAAAGTCATCTAATCTAAAAGATCGTTTTTATATCTTAGAAAATATTTCAATTCATGATAGTTTGTTTTTAGAAAAAAAATACCCAAGAGACTATAAGAGTATGAAGGCTCACTTAAAGTCAATTGATATTGAATTTGTGCCATTTGAGACAAAAAAGAAATACCGCGAAGCTCTAGCTCGTTTTTTTGGAATGGACGCGGTTAAGTATGCCAAAATATTACCTAAAGCATTAGCCTTTAGGTCAATTGATCTACAAGCATTTGTTTTTGAGTTTTTGCTAGATGATGACCCAATTGATATTCAGTCACTTAAAAACAATGTTTTACAATTGAAAAAAATTGAATTACAAATTAGAAAAGATAAAGAAAAACTTGAAAAACTTGATGTCATTTCTCGGACTGGCGAAGATATCACACTGAATAAGGAACAAAAGGATATTAACAATTTAATTGATCAATTAAATTGGGTTGAAAAAAGAGAATCATTTATTAAAGAAAACGAATTAAAGCTAACCAAAATTGAAAAAAAGATCGATTATTTAAGAGAATCTAAGGCACAAACTGATGAGCAAATGGAAGAAAACGATCAAGCGATTATTAACTTAGAAAAAGCTAAAAGTGATAATGACTTATCAAGAACACTTAATTCTTACCAAGAGTCACTTATTAAGAAAACAAGAGAATACGATCATCAAAAAGAAGTGTTAGCACAAGTAAAAGAACTCCTAAACAAAGAATTTAGAACAATTAAAGAATTATTGAACTATCTTCCTAATACCTCGATGAAAGAGTTTGTTGCGTATTATCAAAAAAATTCAGGAAATATTTCAACAACAGATATAACAGAGCATCTAGGTACGCTTAATATTGCCATACAGGCGCAGCTTAGAGCTTATCATAGCGAAAAAGGGAAAATCGAACAAGAAAAACGCGATTTGTCAGACTTAGTTCGCTATTCACAAAGACGTTTAAGCCAACTTAAACGTCATGTTAAAACATACCCTAATTACGTTGAAAAACTGTTGCAAGCGCTTAATGAGGGACTATCAGAGCACTATCAAAAAGAGATTATTGTTAGACCTTTATGTGAGTTAATTGAAGTTAATGATGAAAAGTGGAGAAATGCCCTAGAGGGATACTTAGGCATGCAACGTTTCAATATTATTGTCGATCCAAAGTATTTTAGTGATGCACTTGATATTTATGAAAGAGTTAAGCATGAGCAAAAGATCTATGGTGTTGGGTTGGTTAACACGCAAAAATTGAGTTCATTTACCCAAGTTACACCTAATACTTTAGCTGATAAAGTCACAACCGATCACACATATGCAAGATACTATATTAATATGATATTGAATAAAACACATTGCGTTGAAAATGTTCATGACCTAAAGAAATTTATGCGCGCAATTACACCAACATGTATGACTTATAGTAGCTTTACCGCAAGGCAAATAAACCCTAGAACCTATGAAACGCCCTTTATAGGGAATCAAGCAACTAGCATTCAAACAGCGATGGAATTAAAAAAATTAAATGAACTAGAAGTTCAAATGAACAAACTATATGATATATCTGATAAAAATGAAAGAGTAATGCGTTTGTTGTCGCAAAGTAAGAGTAATCAATTGATTCATCAAGGAAGCATTAGTTATTTTGAATTGATTAGACAGACAAGAAAAGAATTTAGTAAGATTGAAGAACAAATAACTAATTTGAGTAAAGATAAAAGCTTAGCCAAATTAGGCAAAGAAGTTGATAACGCAAAAAACAGTAAAAAGCAATTACGCCTTGATCTAGAATCATTGGTTGGTGATATCGCGACTCAACGTGATGAGCGTCAGAGAATTATGTTTTATATCGATGAGATTAAAGAAAAACTTGAGGAGTTTGCTCAAGAGCAAAAAGAACTTAGCCAAAAACACCCTGAAAAATTAAGCTTAGCAAACACACAGTTTTACGCGATTAAAATGCGGCTTAAACAAGACTATGAAGCTATTTCAAAATACTTAGCCTCATCTTCAGTCTCGCTTAACTCACAAATCATTAAAGCAGAAGCAAACATAATAAATCAAATGAAAACATATATTGCTGATTTTCATTTTGGGGCAGCTCCAACAGTTGATCATTTAATCTATTTTGAACAAGAGGCCCAAAAGGTTCGCAATAATAACTTAGTTAAGTATGAGGAAGAAGCAAGTGAATTAAGAAGGAATTCAGAAATTGGGTTTAAAGAAGAGTTTGTTGGTAAATTAAGAGCAAGCATTGAAAATGCGCAACAGCAAATTGCTGAACTAAATATTGCCCTAAAGGGTAAAACATTTGGGACTGATAGTTATCAATTAACGCATAAGCCAAGTGAAGACCCTGATTATAAAACTTATTATGAGATTATTATGGGAACTGATGCGATTAGTAAGCACACCTTGTTTACTGAAGGGTTATCAAAGCGCAAAGAGGAGGTTTTAACAGAGTTATTTAATAAGATAGCTTCTAATGACCCTGAATATGATACGTTAACTTATCAATTTCTAGATTACCGAAATTATATGGCCTATGATATTGAGGTAACAAATGATAATGGGAACAAATCATTTTTCTCAAAAGTTTCAAAAGAAAAAAGTGGTGGGGAAACACAAGTGCCCTTCTACATTGTAATTGCTGCATCATTTCAACAACTACTTACTAAAAATAAGCGAATTGATTCAGGGTGTATTGTTTTATTTGATGAGGCATTCAATAATATGGATGAAAGTAGAATTGACGCGATGATGAAGTTTTATAATAGTTTGAGTATTCAGTTGTTAATTGCAGTTCCACCGCAACGAGTAGCAAACATTATTAATTACGTTAATACAAGTTTGGTTATTGTTAAAGAAAATGATTTCGCGATTGTTGAGGCGTTTAAAGATGAACGCATGATAAAGATGTAGTTTGAATAAGGAGAGTAGAATGAAAAAACTAGAGACAAAATATTTAGAAGAGTTACAAAGAAATTTTAGTAATAAACCAGTTCAACAAGCGTTAAAACGAGTTTTAATGCAAAATGATCTAGTAAAACTTTTTGACAAACAAGAACAAAGACCTTTAACCCAGTTTAGATTTTCTAATGAAATTAAAACAATGTCAGTTACTAGTCAAAAATCAAGTGGAAGATGCTGGATTTTCGCAGGCCTTAATGTTTTAAGGCAAACAATTGCTAAAAACAATGGTATTAAAGAGTTTGAGTTATCTCAAAACTATATTGCTTTTTGGGATTTATTTGAAAAAATAAATTTCTTTATCGAATCCATGGATGATTTTTTAGAGTGCAAAGCAGATGATAGAACACTACACCACTTATTGAATATTGGGATTCAAGATGGTGGTCAATGGGACATGTTTGTTAGCTTAATTGAAAAATACGGAATTGTACCTAAAGAAGCAATGGTTGAAACAGCATCAAGTGGGAATACTAGATATATGGGTAAAATAATTAACATTAAATTAAGACAATACGCAGCTAATGCAAGACAATTAGTGGCAACTAATAAAGCAAATGAAATCAAAGATTTGAAAAAAGCTGTTCTTGATGAACTATTTACATTTTTATCAATGAATTTAGGAACACCACCGAAAAAAATCAATTTTGAATACATGAAAAAAGATGAATACAAAATCATTAAAGATTTAACTCCCCAAGCATTTTACTTGGAGCAAATAGGAGATGTCTTAGGTAATTATGTTAGTGTGATTAATGCTCCAACTAAAGATAAACCCTACCTTAACACATATACGGTTGCTTATTTAGGTAATGTTATTGACGGAAGAGATATTAAATATTTAAATTTAGAAATGAAAGATTTGAAAGAATTAGTTCTTAAACAATTACTAGATGGAGAAGTTGTTTGGTTTGGTTCTGATGTTGGACGTTACGGAACAAGAGACAGCGGCATTTGGGATAATCAATCGTTTGATGATGAAAAGTTGTTAGGGATGAGCCTAGAGATGTCTAAAGAAGATCAACTTGACTATCGTCAAAGTCAAATGACTCATGCGATGGTTATTACAGCGGTTAATATTGATGAAGGAAAGCCAAATAGATGGAAAATAGAAAATAGCTGGGGCGATAAAACAGGTCATAAAGGGTATTATTTAATGAGTGATACTTGGTTTGACCAATATGTTTATCAAGCAGTTATTGATAAGAAGTATTTAAATGATGAAAAAAGTAAAGCTTGGGATAAAAAACCTAGAGTCCTAGATCCATGGGATCCTATGGGTTCGCTAGCGAAATAATAAATTAAGAGCTTCGGCTCTTTTTTTTATCTGCTAATTTTGTTATAATGAATAAGCGGGACGTGGCGCAGCTTGGTAGCACACTTGGCTGGGGGTCAAGTGGTCGCAAGTTCAAATCTTGTCGTCCCGACCATTTTTTAAGTGAAAGAAAGTTAGATAGTTTTTAAGGTTAATAGTCAGCACCCGTAGCTCAGTTGGATTAGAGCATAACCCTCCGAAGGTTAAGGTCGCATGTTCGAACCATGTCGGGTGCACCATTAATGGAGGAATACTCAAGTGGCTTAAGAGGCACGCTTGGAAAGCTTGTAGATCGTAAGATGCAGGGGTTCAAATCCCCTTTCCTCCGCCAATCATATTAACATCTTTAGTTACTGATGTAGCAACAAAAATTAGTTGTTTAATTTGTAAGGGTATTTTTTACCATTTCAAAAACATGTGGATAGCAATTAATGAAAACTTCTCAATAGGGATGTTTTTTTTATTTGCGATAAGATTAATCTATCAAAACTAACTATTCTCTTTACCAAATAGTCTCATTGTTAACGATATTGTTAGCATGTTTAATCGCTTATTGTTAACTGTATTGTTAGCATTGTTGTTGACTTATTGTTAACTATAATGTAAACTCAATATGAGGTGGTATCAATGACAGTATCTGAAAGGTTTTTAAAGATTATAAACAATCCCGGGAAATATCCTACCTATGCGGAATTGCTATATAAGCATAAGTTCAACACTCAAGACATAATGATAATAGAGAAGCTGAAGTTAACTGATAAGCACTATAAAAAATTACAACTTAAAAATGAAGGTGAGACGCCAGTTCTATATTTTTTGAACCAAGTAATATTAGATAAATTTGGAGGTAGTGAAGATCTTGTTAGAAATGAAAACATTAAAGAATTAGAAGATGTCTATAAGCAAGAATTAACCACGAGTTTCCTTTTCTCTGAAATTGAATCTAGTTTAGCAATTGAAGGAGTGAAAAGTACAAGGGCACAAATAGTTAAGGTTAATACTTTAAGATATGAAGAGCTAGAATCAACTAATCAAATCATTGTTAAAAATATGATTGTAGCTTATCAATTTGTTAAAGAAAAAAAAATAGATAAAGAAAACATCTTAAAACTATACAATATTTTAACAAAAGGTTGCTTGTCTGAGGATGAACGATTACTTAAAAATAACTATTATCGGCATGATGAAGTTGATATCATTGGTGCAGATGGTGTTGTTTTTGACAAGGGTGTTGCTTGGACAAAGCTAGAGAACATGACAGATGACTTAATTAAATATATCCATTTGCCAAGAAGCTATGAACAACATTTGATTGCTGCTCATACGATTCATTATTATATACTGTACATGCACCCATATTTTGACTTTAACGGAAGAATAGCTAGAGTGTTGTCTTATTGGTACAGTATCTGTTTTGCTCCATCTTTTACACTCTCAATTGTTAGTGGAGCAATTAATGATATGAACAATAAGAGAAGTTATTATGCAGCAATAACAAATTCCGGAAAAATGAATAACGACATAACATATTTTATTGAGTACATGGCTAACATTACTCTAGACTACACAAAAATATACCTTAATCATTATGTTATTTTAAAGAAGCTAAAAGGAGATGGAATAAAGGTAAATAGATCGGTTGAGGTTGGGTTAAAGAATGTTTTAGCTATTCCTAAAATAGGGGAGGGTTACTTCGATTGGAAGGATTATAAAGACTACACGGATAGTGATTTCAGCAAAGTTACCTATTTAAAAATATTAAACCAATTAGTTGATTTAAATGTCTTGAAAGTTAAAATGCATAAAAAAGTTAAGTTATTCGTGTTAAACCACAAGAAATGGGA
>CAZDCS010000074.1:0-6267 GCA_964504015.1 uncultured Mariniplasma sp.
TACTATTGCCTATTGCTTATCATAATTATACCATTTTTCAGCTTTTTATTATAACACTTATTTCTAATGAACAAACAACTACTTTAACACATCCTTAATAACTCAAAAATAAAAAAACGCTCATTAAGAACGTTTTTGGTGACCCGTACGGGGTTCGAACCCGTGAATGCATGCGTGAAAGGCATGTGAGTTAACCGTTTCTCCAACGGGCCGCGTGGCGGAGCAGGAGGGATTTGAACCCTCGCACCAGTTCCCTGGCCTATGCCCTTAGCAGGGGCACCTCTTAAGCCGCTTGAGTACTGCTCCAGCTTTCTATAAGTGTTGCTTTCGCGCCTTTATAGAATAGCTTATTTTGAATAAATTGTCAACCATTTTTTAATCTTTTATCATTGTTAATCCAACTTTACCTCGGTTAAGATCAATATTTAAAACATAGACTTTAACAATGTCACCAACATTTAAAACATCCTTAGGGTGTTTAATAAAACGCTTAGCTATTTTAGAGATGTGCAGCAAACCATCTTCTTTCAATCCCACATCAATAAACGCTCCAAAATCAACAACATTCCTAACTGTTCCTTCTAATTGTGTTCCAACTTGCAAATCATCTATCTTTAAAATATCACTACGCAACAATGGTTGTGCAAACTTATCTCTTGGATCTCTAAGTGGCGCGATAAATGCATCTAGAATATCATCTAGAGTATATTTATCAACCCCTATCTCTTTTCTTAAGTCTGCTCTGTTTATTTCTTCAACTGTTTTTTTAACAGTTTCTTTACCAAACATCTGACCTGTGATATTATACATTTTCATTATTTGTTTCGCTACTTTATAACTCTCAGGGTGGACTGCTGTCATATCTAGAGCTTCATCACCTTCTGGTATCCTAAGGAATCCTGCAGCTTGTTCATATGTTTTAGCTCCTAATTTAGGAACCTTTAAAATCTCTTTTCTACTGTCAAACCTACCTATTTTATCTCGGTGTTTAACAATGTTTTGCGCACTGCTTTTATTTAACCCTGAAACACGCATTAACAACGCTTTACTAGCGGTATTAATATTAACGCCAACTTGGTTTACTGCCTGTGTGACAACAAAATCTAGTGACTCATTTAGCTTCTTAGTCGATACATCGTGTTGGTATTGACCAACACCAATACTTTTAGGGTCAATTTTCACAAGTTCTGATAAAGGGTCTTGTAATCTTCTTGCAATGCTTGCTGCACTACGCTCTTCAACTGAAAAATCGGGGAACTCTTCTCTAGCTAGTTCACTTGCCGAATAAACAGAAGCTCCAGCTTCATTAACAATTACATATTGGGTTTTAAGGCCTGTTGTTTTTAAAAGATCAGCAACAAATGTCTCTGTCTCTCTGCTTGCTGTTCCATTACCAATCGCGATTAATTCCACTTTATGTTTTTTAATCATAAGTAGCAATGTCCGCTGCGCTTCTTGAATCTGTCTATCACTAATACTTCCACCAATTGTTTTTTCATGAGGATAAATCACACCTTTATCTAAAACAGCTCCCTGTTCATTAACAACACTTAGTTTACACCCTGTTCTAAAAGCAGGATCCACTCCTAAAATCACTTTCCCTTTTAATGGAGGTTGTAGTAACAATTTTTGCAAATTAATAGCGAAAATTTCAATTGCTTGCTCTTCTGCTTTATCAGTTAGTTCGCTACGGATTTCTCTTTCTAAACTAGGATAGATTAGTCTTTTTAATGAATCAGCAATTGCCTCTTTTAAAAATGGTACCGCTGTAGAATATTCATCTTTAACAACTTTACGGTATAAATATGATGTCATTCTTTCTTTGTCGACATTTATTTTCACAGTAATAACTTTTTCTTTTTCTGCTCTGTTAAGCGCTAGTGTGCGGTGGGGTCTAATTTTGTTAACCGCTTCAGAGTAGTCATAATACATCTCATAGACCTTGCGTTCATCAATAGCATTCTTTTTAACTTTAGTTATGATTGTTCCAAATATTACTAATTCTAATCGTAGCGCTTTACGGTAGTTAGCATCATCAGAAATCATTTCAGCGATAATATATTTTGCACCAGTTATTGCTTCATCTTCTGTTGCTACTTTATCGCTTAAATACTTTCTAGCTTCCATTTTAACATCACTATTAGGAAACATTAATAACCAATTAGCGAACGGTTCAAGTCCTTTGGCAACCGCTTCGGTTGCTTTCGTTTTTTTCTTTTCTTTAAATGGTCGGTATAGGTCTTCAACTTCGACTAGTTTTTTAGCTGCTAAAATCTCTTGTTTTAGCTCGTCTGTCATCATCCCTTTTTCACCAATTAAACGAATAACGGCTTCTTTTCTATCAAAAAGGTTATTTGCGTATTCCCAAGTTTTATGAATCTCGTTAATCTGCTCTTCATCAAGTCCTCCAGTCGCCTCTTTTCGGTACCTAGCGATAAAAGGGATTGTATTTCCTTGGTCTAAGAGTTCTAAAACTGAAACAATCTTCTTCTCCCCAACTTTTAATACTTTCTGGATTTCTAATATAATTTGTTTATTCATTTTTTCCTCCATTATATAGCACAAAAGGGCCATGCCCTTTTGTTTATTATAAATAGTTTATAGTTGATTTATTTCAAATAAGATATCACTGATATTTGTAAATAGTACTAAGAACTCGTCTTCAGGAAATAAATCAAACACCAATAACATGTTTTCTGCATCTGCATCTAGATTTAAATGTGCGAGCTCTACATTTTCAAACAATGTTTCGTTTACTGCTAAATCAAGATCAATAAAGAGAATCGGTATATTATCGATATTTGATAAACTTTCGATTACTGTTTTTATCTCTTCATCAATACTACTACTTGAATAAAAATAAATATAGATAACATCATTTTCATTTAGCGCATCTCTTAGATCTTTATTGTCTTCATTTACCGGGAAAAGACTAAACTCTCCAAATGTCCCATCACCATTATCTTTAGTGATGATTTGTAGTTCTGTTTGATCGATATGTATATTATCATCAAACGGCCCAACTTCAGCTTCTGCTGTGAAATATTGAACCAATAATACCGCAGCTAAAACAACAAGTGTTAAAGCCATTAACCATACCCCTATTTTAAAGAACCTTACCTCATTTTTAGAGGGTTCTCTTTTAGGGTTAGTTTCTGATAATTCTTTTTTCCCCACTACTTTTCTTTTTATTTCATTGCCTTTGTTGCTTTTTGTGTTCTTATTTTGGACTCTTGCCATAATGTCACTTCCTATCAATAGAATTATACCGAAAACATTCTCAAATTACAAGATAATGGGTAAATATGTTAAACCTTTTCAATCATTACATACGCAATTGCGCATTTATCAGTATGAGTAATTGTAATGTGAACAATTTCTTCTTTATTGAAGTACTCTGTTTTAACATAGGGCGCTCCATTTTCTAATCTTAAGACTGAAAAATCAGTATAATTTGTTTTTCCTGTCCCTGTGCCAATTGCTTTAAATATCGCCTCTTTTGCAGCGAACCTACCACCAATAAAAGCTAGCTTAGTTCCTTTATCAACAGTATTCGTATATATTTTTTTTTCCTCGACAGACAAAACGCGATCGATAAAACGCTCGCTAATCAATCCTTCAATTCGCTCTAAATCTACTAAATCCATACCTATACCTAATATCATTTGCGACCTTCCTTAATTTGTTCTGCCAACTGCCTAATTTTTCTCAAACGATGATTCAACCCCGATTTACTAATCTCTTCTTTAAACATCTCTAGATAACTCTCTGTAAGTTCTTGTAAACTCGATTCAGGGTTTTCTTTTCTCAATTTCATGACTTTTTTAATTCTTTCATCAATATAGTTGTCAGAGATAAATGTTTCAATTATTTCAATATCTTTCAACTGCTTGTTAGCTGCGATAAATACTTTTTTTTCGTTCGCTATCTCACAATTTATAATTCGGTTAATCGAATTGTTAAAATCTCTTTTAATTCTAATGTCTTCGAATTTAAAAACCGAATTTTGCGCAGACATTAACTGTAGAAAGTCTCTTATTCCTTCAGCATCTTTTAAATAAACAATATAGCCGTTTCTTCTTTGGGTTATTTTAGCATTCAAGTCAAATTTGTTCATTAGTTGCTGAATAAAAACAACTTGTGCTGAACTTCTCGAAAAAATTTCTAAATGGTATTCTGCAGTCTTTGGGTGATTAACTGAACCACTTGATAAAAAAGCTGCTCTTAAATAGGCTTTTTTAGCTGTATCAGATTGTGTTGATAACTCTTGATTTTCAATGGGGTTTTCTAATAACCCGTGTTCATTAATAATATCTTCGACCTTAGATTGAATTCTTATAATAACTGTTTGCCTTTTTTTTAGTTTTGTTTGTTGTTGCGTTATCAAGCTGGTTTCAGCTTGATAAAGCGTTCTTACCAATTGTAAAAAACGTCTGGCTACCGTTGGACTATTGGTTTTGAAGTCAAGCATTTTTAACTTGCTTTCAATATGAAATTCTGTGTTGATATTTAAGAACGCTGAAAACTCAGCAAGTTGTTCTTCGAATTCAACCGGAACGGTTACCAGTTCCTCTTTTACAGTTCTTGCAAAACTCATATTACTCCCAGGTTTCTAAATATCTCAAACTATTTTGTACTGCAATTGCCCCGTCTGCTGTCGCAGTAACAACTTGACGGATTTGTTTAGAGATAACATCTCCAGCACCAAAAATACCAGCAACTTTAGTTTCCATCTTTTCATTTGTTTCAATAAATCCGTATTTGTTAGTAATACCTAACTCTTTAACCATTTCTGTTACCGGCATTAAGCCAACATATTCAAAAACACCGTCAGCTTTAATTGTTTCTTCTTTTCCGGATTCATCATAAATAACCACTCCTGTTAATCCGTTATCATCTTTAGTGAATTTACGAACTAACGAACTATATCTAAAGTCAACATTTGATTGCTTTCTAAGTATTTCTTGGGCCTTTGGTTCAGCAGTTAAATCAGCTAGATTTTGAACTACTGTTACATGTGTTGCAAGTGATGTTAAATAAGTGGCTTCTTCTACTGCACTGTTTCCTCCGCCAATTACAACAACTTTTTTATCCTTATATAGTGGGCCATCACAAATAGCACACCAGCTAATGCCATTCATTGCTAGCTCATCTTCATTTTCAACACCTAGTCTTCTGGGAATATTTCCTGTTGCTATAATTAAAACTTTTGTTTCATAAGTTTTACTTGGTGTTGTTAATTTCTTTATTTTACCATCAAGTTCGACTTTAGTAACCTCATCATAAATAACCTCCACACCTAGGTCATAAGCATGATCAATCATCATTGTCGCTAGTTCATAACCTGCAACCTTTTTAGCCCCTGTGTAGTTTTCAATTTCATTGAACTTTGATAACTGTCCACCTGGTGTATCTTTTTCAAACATAGCAACTTTTAAGTTTGCTCTTTTCGCATATATTCCTGCTGTAATCCCAGCGGGTCCTGTTCCTATTATTAAGACATCATATAACATTGTTTCATTCTCCTTAGATAAGATATTCGATATTTTTTAAGTCATCAATTACATAGTCCGGGTTTGTCGCTAACATTTCTTTTATTCTATGACTATAGGTTACAGCACACGATATGATCCCAGCTTTTTTAGCTGCTGTTATATCATTTTCATGATCTCCGATATAAACTGTAGTTCCCTTTTGCGCTTTAAATATATTTAGCGCTTTAATGATTGGCTCTGGGTTTGGTTTGTGAAGTGTTGTATCTTCATAGCCAACTAGATGATCGATATAATTTGCTAAACCTGTCATTTCTAGATGTTCTTGGGCGACATGTCTCATCTTTGATGTAACAACACCCACTATATACCCTTTTTCTTTTAAATATGATAGTATTTCTATTGCATTAGGATATGCTTTTAATCCTTTTTTAATCATCTTATTTGATACTACTCGGTAATAACTGACCATTTGGTCGATTTTTTCTTGGCTTTTTTCATATTTTGCAAAGGTTTCAAATAATGTATGGCCTAGCATATTAGTTAGATCTTCACTTTTAATTTCTTCTTTTGGTAAGAAATGTTTAAATGTTTTAGAAAATGTTTCTAAAATAATTTCTGTTGTTTGAATAAGTGTTCCATCTAAGTCAAATAAAAATGTCTTAATCATCTAATTCCACCTCATCTTGATCCACAAAAGTATCAATATAAAACTTTTGATCTTTGATGAAATACCTTTTGGCAACAATAACACCAATTCCGCCTAACATAAATA